>JABIQT010000172.1 GCA_018667995.1 Candidatus Latescibacterota bacterium | reverse complement strand
TATAACACGTACCCAGTTAGATTGGGCGAATGGATTCGTAACTCGACTCGATGATGTGCTATCGTCGGAATATCTGCTTCTCGAAACGGTCAACGCAAGCGAGATGAAAACCGTAGCCATGCAAAACGAGAGCGTATCGACTTTTGATGAAGAAACGATGGCGTTCCGAACATGGCTCACAGGATTGAGAGAAGAAGATGGTGTCAAGATCGTGTCCGAGGTAGAGAACCGGCTTTTGCGAATAAGTGATTCTGTCATATTTGAACGAAATCTCACCAAGTTCGTGAGTGAACGAACGTGGCGGGAGAGATTTACCCAAGCGAATCCCCAAAGATGGTGGAGTGATTCTGATATCGATCGGTATACATCCGCGAATGAGATCGTTGTGCGTGATTTGCGATTCGATGAACTCTATCAAATGTATCTCGTCTCATATACGCATTCAGAAACAATCATCAAATGTGAATTCTGGTGGAAGGAACTGCGACACCGCCCTGAAAACAAGATGCGTCAGATATTCATTCATTTCAATGATTCGAATGGGAAAATCCGCAGTCAGAATGCCATTCCACTATTCGATTACACGCCAGTTTTACCGACAAAATTATGGCGTTACAGTACAATCGAGTTTGACCAATCCACCGACTTGGAAGTAATGGCTGTTGGGTTTGGAATCTGGCACCCAGACGGGAACTTGCTGAAGGCCAATAGAGGCATCAGAGATTGGGGTGACCGTAGGGTCACTATTCCATTTGGCGTCGACATCAGTAAAGTGAAATGACTTGGTGAGACACAGAGGCCCCTATGGCTATCTGGAAAGGTATCGCCTCTGCCGGGCACCCACTTTGAACAATAGTTGATCATCCATATCAGTATCTGCCGGTTGCCGGATGCGGCCTCGGAGTTTATGCGGATCAGAGGTAACGACCACTCGTTCAGAACATCGATGGTGAACCAACTCCGGAGCCAGTTTAGGCGTCAGGAGGAGTGGAGGCAACTGGAATGGGTTTGATCATTTCCCTAGCGTATAATCCCACATTCCAGCGATTGCGGTCGTTAGGATACACACAAGCCTAACTGTCTGACTAGTCGTCTACGATTCATAATCCCCGATGGTATTCAAGAGTATCTATGGAAGAATACTGAACACCAAGTTCCTATGCTTTACACTAGAATGATAGCTTCCCGATTTTGGACATTGTTCTTTAGCGGGTTTGCGCATATTTTAGAGGTCTATAATCGGGCAACCTCATTGACATTTCAAGGACAAGGTGAAACCATGAAGACGTTAGTACTAGCCAACATAAAGGAATACAAGAAGTCGAATTTCCAGTCGTCAGGATCCACGAAAACGAAACCGGTGCAGACCGGCGGGATTTTCAGCAGTGCCGATCTGGCCGATTGTGAGATTACCATCCATAGGACGCTTGAAGGTCAAGATTGCGTCCGGACGTTTGCGCCTGGTGATCTTTCTCGTGAGCAGACCGAGGACTTTGTTCTGGAACTGCGTAGATGTCAGGGAATGCCTATGGACACGGTAGAGAACCGAAAAATTCCCCTTGGGATCTGATCACTGCTTAACATTGAGGCAAGCCTATGGAGAAGGTCGCGTTGACGGATTTGGATGGTTATCGGCAGTCGTCATTCACGTATACGGGTACTTCCACACCATGCGATGACAACGGTATCTTCATCGATGCTGTGCCATCTACAGCAGACGTTGGTATCACCATAAAGCTGTTGATGCGTGATGGACGTGAGTCCAGAATGACGTTTAAATCCGGTCTTACAGAGCAGGAAGCCCAGTTGTTCGTGGAAGGCCTGAATGAGCATCAGGGCGAACCAATGGGTAGTGTCCAGTCCGAACAGATCGCCCTTGTCGAAGCCGAGTAACGTTTCGCCATGCGGCATCAAGGTGCTCCACCACAGAGACATCCGTGTACCGGGATTTGGTGCCCTCTATTCAGGACTCAAACACCGCATTGCCAATAGCCGACTGCTGAAGGGGGATTGGACGCTGTTTTGAGATTGAAATCCTGTCAATAATGCTGTGTTGTCCAAAATGTTGTGCGGATGTGACTTCACTCCATGACACCGCATTTGATAGGATTATTCAGGTTGGCTTTTCTGTAGATGTCCTGTGTCGCGTCGACAATCTACCGGCGACTGTTGAATCATCAGACCCGATCTTTCCAATCATTCCAACTTCCCACTTCGAGTGAATATCACGCATCCTACTCCTCATCGTGTCATCGTAATCGGCGGCGGAATAACCGGCCTGAGCGCCGCTCATCGGCTTGTTGAGGCACAGAAGGACTCCCACCCACAGATAGAAGTGTCTCTGGTGGAAGCTGGCGATCGCGTGGGCGGCACCATAAATACCAGCGAACAGGACGGGTTCCTGATTGAGTACGGTCCGGATTCGTTTTTGTCCACGAAACCGTGGGCGCTTGCCCTCTGTCGGCGCCTCGGGATTGAAAAGAACGTCATTCCAACCAACGGCACATTTCGTAGATCCTACATCCTGTCTCAAGGTCGTCTACATCCCATCCCTGAAGGATTTTTGATGTTGGCGCCCACGAAATTCCTACCATTCGTGACGTCCCGCCTGTTCACGTGGCCAGGAAAACTTCGGATGGGAATCGATCTCTTTCTTCCTCGTGGCCCCGTTCTGGATGACGAGAGTCTGGCTTCCTTTGTGACGCGGCGCCTGGGCAGGGAGGCTCTTGAACGAATCGCTCAACCCCTCGTAGGTGGCAT
The DNA here is from genome assembly GCA_018667995.1 of Candidatus Latescibacterota bacterium. GTDB lineage: Bacteria > JAAXHH01 > JAAXHH01 > JAAXHH01 > JABIQT01 > JABIQT01. Next base: position 2,820 of record JABIQT010000172.1, on the reverse strand, counting down.
CTACACAGCTGATCCCCAAACACTCAGCCTGCGGGCTACTATGCCCCGTTTCCTGGAGATGGAAACAAAGCACCGAAGCATCATCAAAGCGATGTGGTCAGAACGAAGGGCCATGGCGAAGAGATCCAGGGGCAAAGTCAGCGGAAAAGCGGACGGCGGCGCACGATACAGTCAGATGGTATCGTTCGATCGTGGCATGCAGACTATTGTAGATGCCATTATGGATAGGATGCCGGAGGGGCTGGTGGAAACCGGACAGACCGTCTTGAAGGTCCGGCGTCAGGAGAATGCCTGGCAGGTCGAAATGGCTGATCACAGCATCCATACCGCAGATTCGGTTATGGTAGCAGTGCCGGCCTATCGCGCGGCGGAGTTACTGAGTGAACTCGACACCGAACTCGCCACGCATCTGAGCGACATACCCTATGCCTCATCTCTCGTCGTAAACCTGGCTTACAGAAGAGAAGACGTGCCGCATCCACTTGATGGCTTTGGCTTCGTCGTGCCGGCTATTGAGAAGCGAAGTCTGATTGCGTGCTCATTTAGCAGCATCAAATTCGCGGATCGCGCCCCGGAAGGACATGCGTTGTTACGGGCGTTTGTGGGTGGCGCGACGCAGAAGCATCTTGTGGATCTCGACGATAATGAATTGCTGAAGATTGTTCAGACAGACCTGGAAGATATTCTGGCAATCCGGGCCAAACCACTCTTCACGTCAATCTCCCGGCATCCCGCGTCCATGCCTCAGTATCCGGTAAATCATCTGGCTGACGTGGCTCGTATCCAAGAATACGTGGCAAAGCACACGGGTCTGGCCGTCATCGGCAATGCGTACTCGGGTATTGGTATGCCGGACTGTGTGCATTCCGGCGAGGCAGCTGTAGAACAGATTCTGGATCGATTAAAATAATCCCGCATCCGAGTAACCTCAAAGACTGCCCTCCGGTATATACGAGCAGCATGGATCTTCTGCCAGATAGTCACCGGTAAGCGCAAATGCTCTGGCGCGGGAGCCCCCGCAATTCATCCGAAACTCGCACTGCCCACACCGCCCCTTTAGAAGGTCCGGATTGCGCAATTCCTTGAAAATAGGCGACTGCCGGTACGTATCGATGATTGAGGTCGCGCGCACGTTATCTGTGATAATGGGTAAGAAACCGCTGGGATGCACTTCGCCTACGTGATCAACAAAACAGAAGCCTTTGCCTGCGTTGACGCCCTGGCGGGTGACCGTGAGGGCGCCGCCGTGGCCGTGGCCGTGATGTCCCCCAGGGTGTGTTGAAGACTGTTTCTTACCGCCTGCTGTCTCGTCACCGTTCTGTTGTTGGGAAACGAATCGCCTGTAGTGGGGAGCCTCCGTGACTTTGACCACGAAGGACACATCTTGCGACAGCTGATGTAGCCGACCGAAGAGATTCTCGAATTGCTCTGCACTGCATCCCTGTAGTTCAGAACCTCGCCCGGTTGGTACTAGGAAGAAAACCTCCCAAAATACAATACCCAAAGATTGTACAAGTTCGGCGAGGGCATCAAAATCATCATAGTTCCACTCGCCGAGGACGGTGTTGATTTGTAGAGGTACACCGAGCTCTCTGGCCCAGGCTGCTGCTTCCATCGTTTTTTCAAATGAGCCTTCTACACGTCTAAAATCGTCGTGTTTCTGCGCGGTACATCCGTCAAGACTCAACGCCATCTGATTCAACTCTACATCGCGTAAAGAGGTGACCCTGTCCCGTGTCAATCTGGGAGTGGCGGCCGGAATTGTTGCCATTCTCAGACCGATCTGTTTACCGTATGCGATGAGGAGTTCGAGATCTTCACGCTGCAGTGGATCTCCGCCAGTGAGCACGACAATGGGCGTGCCCATGCGGACTATGTCATCAAGAAGGGCCTTACCTTCATCCAGGGTAAGTTCGTCGGGGTGTCGTAGATCAATAGCCTCCGCGCGACAATGTCTGCACGCCAGGCCGCAGCTTCGGGTCACTTCCCAGATTACCAGAAAAGGCGCCTCATCAAAATCCACTGGCGTTAGCATCACTATTTCCTTTGGGTCAAGAGTCTATCGTGAGTTGAAACTGACTATTGTTTGCATCGGGCCTGCGGTCCAGATTCACGCTTGTACTGAAATCTGAGATCCTTCGAACATTTATATGATTCAGTTCGCAGTGACCTCACATGAAATAGGGTGGTTTGGGGAATTGTGCCAGACTATACTGGTCGTACATTCTAGAGTTTCCGGGGTTTTGACCGTCAGCCAAGTAGGTGCCGGCTCATTGGAATTCAAGCGAGAGGGGAAATCGGAACATCTATGACTCTATGGAGGAGCGAACAGAGGTGGAAGCGGGGAAGCAGAGCCGGTCCTCTAAACACGAAACGGCGATAGAGGATTTACGAGTTCTATGACTTTCTGGTATTTTAAGGATTGCTGAGCAAGTAGGGCCCCGAGGTAGGCCAAGATAGCCCACACCAACAATATGCACATGGAATTGGGCTCTCCTCGAAGAATCCTCTGGCGTGATTCGTGTGGGTCGAGCAAACATCTGAGTCGTGGAGATCCACGGTGTCGGCCTTGGGCGTTGCAGGTAGCAGTCTCTTCACGCAGCCGACAGCGACACACTGAATTTCGAGCCATGGGATTCACAGCTCTCAACCCATATCTTGCCGCCCTGGGCTTCGACGGCCATGCGGCAGAAGGTCAATCCCAGTCCTACGCCGAACTGCTTTCCTGGGGTCCCTTTGCTAATCTGAAAGTATTTGTCGAATACCCGGCCATGGTATTCAGGTGGAATCCCCGGTCCGTCATCTGTGACCGATATGATT
>JABIQT010000012.1 GCA_018667995.1 Candidatus Latescibacterota bacterium | reverse complement strand
CCTTTCTTTATTTTCATGCCGCTTAACGCCATAGCCATCATCGCCTTGCTTGTCTACGCTACCGGGTACATTCAGGATCTGAACGGAGCACAGCAGATCGTTGCTGATGCCATACGCAACGAGGCACCCAATACGGATGCGCCACGCACCGGCGTCATGTGGTTCGTATACAACCTCATGTTCTTCTCCATTATCGCAGTCATTCTGCAGAAGTTTAATTTTGCCTTCATCGCACGTTTGAGAGGTTGGGTTTTCGGTTCTCTGACTCCCCTTCTACTGCTTCCCCTGATTCTTGTACCGGCACTCTACTATGCCGGACTGCCCTTGGCCTCACCGGAACTCTTCACGCCCGAGATGTGGTCGTACGGATACTACGGTCTGTTCTTCCTTTTTGGGTGGCATTTCTTCTATCATACCGAATACCTGGAACTGGTGTCGCGCCATCTCAACAAGCTGGTGGCTAGCGTGCTTCTTGCCTATCCTGTCTTCTTCTATCTGATGCCTCAAGCAACGATGGACACGGCATTGTCGCTGTCATTTGATGATAAGATGGCCTTTGATGCTGGTAAGCTTCTGGCCGTGGGCCTGGAGGCGTATCTTTCAGTGTTTCTGACATTGATTGCGCTCGTGCTTGGACGCCGCTTCTTCGACGCACAAAACCAGATTGCTCGGTACATTTCAGATGCCTCCTATTGGGTCTATCTCGTGCATCTGCCGCTTGTGTTCTACTTCCAGATTATTCTCACTGAAGTGGATCTGCCCGTATGGATCAAGTTCTTCATAACGTCTGGCGCCACGCTTGTCATCGCTTTCGTGACCTACCACCTCGTCGTCAGATATACCCCGCTTGGCACCATGCTGAACGGCAAAAAGTACAGGCACGCAGACCCCGCGATGGGTGAAAAATAGCCTCCCCGGGAACTCTCCCGAGCTACGCCGATGTTATAGTCTCGTAATCGACTACTACCGGTAAGTAGCGATGGTCCTCATTTCTGATTGGATCTTTGCCACAACGAGCGTCTGCGGGTATCACACCCGCAGACGCAAGGGAGAGCTATACCATGTCGAGACGATATGCTACCATATTTTGCCTGATGACGACCTTTCTGATACCTTCATTCGCAAAGGCGCAAAACAATCCCTGTAATCCGTGCAGCAAGAAAGGTGTTATTTTCCAGGTGAAAGATCCTATGGGACGTAATTCTGTGACCTTCAAGAGTGCCGCTCCGCTGGAAGACATCACGGGAACATCTAGTCAGATTACTGGATACATTAGCTTTGATCCGGATAAACCCGACATGGGCGGTCACGGCAAGCTCACGGTGCCTGTGGCCACCCTCAAGACGGGTATACCCATGCGTGATGAGCATCTGCTTGGCGCGGAATGGTTGGATGCGGGCAAGTTCCCCAATATCAGCCTGGATATTAAGAGTGTAAAGACGATCAAAGAGACGAAATCCACATCTACATCAATCACGTATGATGTGACCATCGAAGGTGACTTCTCACTCCATGGCATGACCAAATCTCTAACGATTCCGGGGCGTATCACCTATTTGCAGGAAAATGAACAGACGAAGATGATGATGGAGGGCAATCTGCTGGCCGCCCGTGCAAACTTCAATATCGCGCTTAAGGATTTTGGCGTTCCGTCTCCTGAGCGTGAGATGCTGATCGGATCCCGGGTCGGTGGTGATATCACGTTAGACATCAGCTTCATCGGCACGACCGCCATGGCTATGGCAGCAAATCCGTGCAATCCTTGCGGCGAGAAAGCCATGAACCCGTGCAATCCTTGCAGCAGCAACAAGAAATAGCACCTACAGGGTGTACTGGCTTGGCCGGCTGAGGCGCTGGTCCGTGCACCCCCGATGGGTGACCATGTTAGTTTCGGTTTAATGACACGTTGCTGTGTCTGACGCACGCATGTGGAAAACTTGGAGAAGTCTATGAAATCGATTGAGATATTTGCCGCTATGGCATTGACCCTGTATGCGGAACCAGCGCTATCCGTCGAACCAGGATCTGGGTCTTCCAGACTCATCGACTTGGCGCATATGACACAAGTGCCGGCGGGGGCATTCCAAATGGGGCGGCTGAATTCGTATCGGGACGAAGCGCCCACTCGTGAGATAATCATGAAATCGTACTATATGGATACCCATGAGGTGACCAACCAACAGTTCGCGGCATTCATAGGAGCCACGGGGCACGTCACACAGGCTGAGAAGGATGGATATTCATGGGTTTATATCAAGGGGTCAATGGACTTTCAAGCACTTCAGGGGGCGAACTGGCGGCATCCATATGGTCCCGAATCGTCCATTGCCGATCTCATGGACCATCCTGTGGTGTGTGTGAGCTGGGAGGACGCATCTGCTTACGCCCAGTGGGCGGGAAAGCGCCTACCGACCGAGGCTGAATGGGAATACGCGGCACGAGGCGGCAGGTCAGGCCATATTATGGCTGCCCTGGATCATAAGCCTGATCAGGATCCAACACTACAGCATATTCAAGCAAACGTTTGGCAGGGGACGTGGCCAAAGGAAAATCAGCTCTTGGATGGTTTCTACTATACGGCACCGGCTGGACAGTTCTCGCCCAACGATTGGGGAGTATCGGACATGATCGGAAACGTCTGGGAGTGGACCTCCGACTGGTATGCCGCTGATACGTATAACATGGACACAGCTCGACTGGGAGACGACCGTAACCCGGTGGCCCCTGATAGTGGGCAGAACCGCGTTGCCCGTGGGGGAAGCTGGTTCTGTAGTCCCAACTACTGCGGCGCGTACAATACCTCGTATCGTGGGGCCAGTCCCCCTACACACACCTTCAATAATGTGGGCTTCCGATGCGTGGCAGACCTGGAGAAGCAATGACCAGCAATCCGAATAGAGACCGGTCCCCTATTTTGATTCTGGCCCTCGCGGCAATCATCACAATTGGAACGGCCGGGCTCTGGCAAGCTACTGGGAGAGATTATTATACGAAGTTTGAGGTGGTAGAAGAGGTAGTAGTGGCTGTCGACCCTGACGATCCTCTTGCGGCTGCAGGTTTTTACGACGACGCGCCCAGAAAACAGACTGTGAGAAGGTCGGAGTTTAGGTTCGGCCTGTTGCCGACAACGACGAACCCCCTGGACAAGCACATGCTGGCTGTACTTTCGGTGCTTGGCCCAACCTGGTTACTTGCACTATCTGTTATGTGGTGGCAAAGGAGGCGCTCAGCGGCGGTCAATCCAATTCGCTGAGCTCCGCCACGATCTGAGCTTGATGGGGTACATCTGATTCTTTAGTCGAATTTGTCGTGCCTTCTTGATTTATAGCCATTGTAGACTGCGATCGATGACTCCGCCATTTTTTCAGAGACACTGAGATCACACCCAGTCCAACCAGTAGTGCAAATCCGGGCAGTAACCATGCAAGTAGATTGAAGCCTTCCTTCTTTGGCGTGGATCGAATTTGCTCACCGTACCGCTCTACGTAATAGGACATGATCTGCTCGGAAGTCTGCCCCTCCTTCAGCAATAGACGGATTTCGGTCTTCATGTTGTCTACCGTCCCCGACTGGTGTATATCCAGCGGCTGGCGCCAGCAACAGGGCGCGATGAGCGCCTGCTCTAACTGTTTCGCTGTTTGCTCGGTATTCTGGCCTTCTGCACCACTGGTGG
>JABIQT010000013.1 GCA_018667995.1 Candidatus Latescibacterota bacterium | reverse complement strand
TCAGTGCGGGAACTTGTGGGTCACCTGCCCATCGTGACTACCTTCGACCTGCACGCCAACATCTCGCCCGAGACCGTAAAATACCCCGACGTAATCATTGGTTTTGATACATACCCCCATGTGGATATGTACGAGCGCGGGCGTGAGGCGACTGATGTGATTTACAGGATCATCCGTGGTGAAATTCAACCCACGGTGGCTTATCGTCAGCTACCCTTGTTGACGCCGCCACCTGTCCAATGCACGATGAAGGAGCCCATGATAGGCCTCGTGAACAGACTACATGAAATGGAGTCCGAGGAGCATGTGGTCACAGCCACTTTATCCATGGGGTTTCCATTTGCCGATATACATCACGCTGGTCTCTCTGTTCTTGTGACAACGGATGGGGACCAGGCCCTCGCGGAGGAGAAGGCAGACGCACTCGCAAACCGCATCTGGTCGATGCGCTCCTCTTTCAAAACGCAGCTGGTATCCATCGAAGAGGCGATCACATACGCCAGGCGAACGGAAGGACAGCCGATCATTCTCGCGGAAGGGGCAGATAATCCCGGTGGCGGCGGGCCATGTGACGGAACATTTATTCTACGGGCACTGATCGAGGCGAATTTTGAGGGCGCAGTGGTGGCCGTCATAGCCGACCCGGAATCGATCAATGTCGTCGCAAAGGCCGGTGTTGGCGCCACCGTGCATCTCACCATTGGCGGCAAGACGGACGGTATGCATGGGACGCCCGTTGAGGCTGAGACCTACGTGAAGACCATTTCTGACGGTATCTATGTATTCAAAGGCCCCATGGGACGCGGTAGAAAAGGTCGAATGGGGCGCACCGCTGTGGTCATCATAGGAGGTGTCGAGGTCATACTCACGGAGGAACGCCATCAACCTTTTGATGCCGAGGTCCTGCGGTGCGTGGGTATCGAGCCCCGCGACCGTAAGCTCATCGCGCTGAAATCTGCCGTGCACTACCGCGCCGACTACACGCCTCTGGCCCATGAGATTCTCGAGGTAGACACGCCAGGCGTCCACAGTCCCAATCTCTTCAGCTTTTCTTACCGAAATCTGCGGCGCCCCTTGTATCCCTTTGACGGTGACATGGAGCTGTAGCGGGCCCAAATGTATGCCGGAGTTTCGATCTGGCCAGATGGCGTTGGGGAGTTACGATACAGATCTCGGTCATTATCGACGGCGTCAGGAAAAGCAGCGACGTCTCATGACCAGCTGATCGCACGACAATAGCTGGAAGAAGTATCAAGGAACTCTTTGGCCCTGGACGTTTCATAGAATAGCGACTTACATCGAATCATCGTCTGTTTCTAGCGGACATCACGAATCATTCGTCTGGGCTACGAGAATCCTCAACTATTCCATCATCGGTGTGGGCCTGGCGAGCCACGCGAGGCACCACACCATTCTGTACAGCACCGATCCACAGTTTCCGAGATAACGGCACACATCGCTGTGGATCGTCATCGAACCATGCGACAGACAGTTCCTCGTCAGCCTCAAAGAATCGTCGAATGCGTTCAATGAGGTAGTGAGATGCGATCCAGAAGCGAATTACCTGACTATACTGTTGCGACACCACGTGTTCGCGGAAACAGTGAGAGAGCTCTTTAGGCCAATGAGCTTTTCTAATGAAAAGGAGGATTACCGATGCAACGGTCGCTATCTGACCATTTTGACGAGTATCAGGGCGAGGGATACACAGTATTTGACGGATTCATGCCCCAGGAGCGCATAGGGGCCACAAGACGGGCAATCGATTCAGAATTCGAAAACCGTTTCGCTCGTGAACCGGATACCTCACGAACAACCATATCCGAACTTCTGAATCACGAGACGCTCTCGCCTCTTCTGGCGCCCCACGTCCTCGACGGAACGGTGTTAGATTTCGCCGAGCAGGCCATGGGACCATTTGTGCAACTGGATAGTTTCGAGATCACAGGATTTCCGTGCCGACCGAAGCATGAGTTTAATCAGGTCGCCCATTGGCACCGGGATGCCTTCAGCTATTCCGAGATGTGGGGTGATCATCCTTCCAACAAGAATCCCCGACCTCATCCCTACACAGCTCCTACAGCCTGCAATTGCCTTACCTATCTTCAGGACATGACGCCGGAAAGTGGCACGCTACGAGTAATCCCGGGATCCCATCTGGATTTCACAATCATCCCCACCGACAAACACCGGGAACCTCATCCTCGTGAGCGGTGCCTATCACTGAAAGCTGGCGACATGGTATTTACCCATAATGAAATCCTTCATGCCGGTTCGGTAAACACCACGAAAGAGATCAGGTATTTTATCAGCGCCTACTTCCAGCGAATCGGATTGCCCCATAGAGACAGATTTGATCATGCCAATATCGAAACCATCAGAAAACGTGCTCGATCCACCAATGATCGTAGAGTCCTGCGGTTATTCGGGGAGGACCCACTCTTCACGGAGCGTGAACAGCGGGCGTGGAGGGCCATGATAGACGAGGACAAAACGGCGCTTGGGCAAAGATTGCAGGATATGTAGCGAATCACGGGGAGCCAGCCGGGTGGACATCCGAAATGGATACCGGTGAGAGCCAGAACCTATAGGGGTAGGATTATAGTGTTGCACGGAATGTGTGAATCCAACTGAGATGGCGAGTGGCGGGCAACTGGGTAGACTGTTGAGGTATCAGAGGCGGTACGGTCACGGGCCATCTTCATTTCCACTTCTGATTCTCCTATCGATAACATGGGCAGTGGACGGCTCCACTCATCCCTCCGGCAGTTCCGGGTAACCAACACCCCCTGAATAAACACTTGATTGTCTCCACCAATCGAGATGAATGCACGTACAAGAAAGGGACGACAGGTATCTCCCTGCCGTCCCTTTCCGCATTGGCACAATCCCAAGCATTGGACCGATTGGACGCTGCACAGACAACGTCAGAATCCAGTCTTACCGGACTTTCTTGAGGTATTTCAAGAAGTCACTATCGGTGCTAAGAATCATGGTCGTGTTTTTCTTATCCAGCGTGCTCTTATAGGTCTCGAGCGTCTGAATGAAGGAGTAGAACTCAGGATCCCTGTTGAAAGCCGAGGCATATATGCGCGTTGCCTCCGCATCGGCTTTACCCTTGATTTCCTGGGCGGTACGATAGGCCTCGGATGTAATCCGCTGCATTTCCTTCTCACGTTCACCATCGATCTCAGCTTTGCGGCCCTGGCCTTCTGAACGAAACTTCTCGGCGATACGCTTGCGTTCGGAGATCATCCGTTCGTACACCTTCTGTCGCACTTCCTCAATGTAGTTCATACGCTTAATGCGCATGTCGAGAAGCTCGATGCCATACTGAGGCATGGTTTCCGCGGCCTTGGCGAGGATCAACTCCGTGATTTTCTCTCGGCCCTGCTCAATCTGAAGATCAGTGGTATTCTCCAACCCGAACCCTTCAGCCTCCTCGATGGTAATCTGCAGCTCCCTATTGCTGTTTCGAACCACCTCAATGAGGAGATTCTCAGAAACATAGTTTCGGGTAGCACTATCTATAATGTCGTCGAGACGACTCTGGGCGTTGCGCTCATTGTTCACCGACTGGTAGAACTTGAGAGGCGAAACAATGCGCCACCGGGCAAATGTATCCACCCAGATGTATTTTTTATCAGACGTGGGAATCTGGTTTTCATCGCCGTCCCACTCATGTATGCGCTTATCAAACGTAATCACGTCCTGGATCAACGGCATTTTGAAGTGGAGTCCAGCTTCCGTAATGGGCTCCCCCACGGGCTTACCAAATTGGAGAATAATAACCTGCTCTGTTTCGTCGACTGTATAGGTCGATGCCGAGAGAACCAGCAGCAATAGGACCGCTACCCCGGCTGTCGCCAGATTAGACCATTTCAATTTTGCACCCCTTTCGACGAAGCCGGAAACTGCAGAAGCGGAATGACACCCTTCTGTGATTCATCAATGATGTAGATGTTTTCGAGCGAGGGAATGATGTCGAGCATGGTTTCGAGATACAAGCGACGGCGAGTTACGTTCTTTGCCTTGTTGTATTCCTGACGCACGGCATTGAATTTCTCCGCGTCGCCCTGTGCTCGGTTCACCCTGTTCGTTGCATATCCCTCTGCCTGCCGAATGGTCTGCTCGGCCTGACCGCGCGCCTGCGGCACGACCTTGTTGTATGCTTCCAGAGCCTCATTGATGATTCTTTCCTTCTCCTGCCGGGCCTCATTGACCTCATTAAAGGCCGGCTGCACAGGAGGTGGAGGATTTACGTCCTGTAGCTTTATGGTCACGATATCGATACCGGTCTCAAAATCATCCAGGAGCTTCTGCGTAGCCACCTGGGCCAGCGTTTCAATGTCCTGACGACTGAGAACGATGACCTCGTCCACACTATGATCACCTACCAACTCACGCATCACTGATTCCGACACGTCTCTCAGAGTTTCAACAACGTTTCGTACCTGAAACAGATACTTGACCGGATCCTTGACACGGTATTGAACGATCCAATCCACTACAGCAGAATTCAAATCGCCCGTAAGCATCAAGGACTCACCCGTAAAGTCGCCCCGGGCATACTCGGTACGAACCCCCGCCTGAGCGGTTCGGAAGCCAAACTCCTCCTTGAAGACACGCTGCACCTTGACTTTGACCACGGTCTCCATGTCAAAAGGCAGTTTAAAATGTAGGCCGGGCTCGGTCGTCCGCGTGTATCGACCGAACCTTTGAATCACGCCCACCTCGTCAGCATCTACGGTATAGAAGGCCGAAAACACCAACCAGAGGGCAACAAGGACACCTGCTGCGACCATGAGCCAAGATTTGCTCACATCAGGCACCTCTATGGTCTCACCCCCTACCTGAACAGTTCTTTTCTCCATCCTGTACTCCTTATCAAAAAAAGACGATCCAATCTAACTGAAACTTCCATGACGTGCCTCTATGCTTCAAATCTTGAACTGTATCAACAGCTCAACTAAGCCTACCAGGTCCTCCAGGGCGAATCCCTGGACAAAAACAGCACCATTTGTAAGAATATGGAATGGTTTCGTAACGCAAATGTGGTATCCGCCGGCAACATCAGTTCATGTGCATATTGCCGTACAGTCCCCGCGAAAGAAACACTTAGATAAACAGTCTAACGTGACATGGTCGGTCGGGCAATCGAAAACGGATAGGCACCAATATAACCGAGGACATCAGATTCCTGTGATTTATTCACGGACTGCCAACGATATGGGAGATAAACCGCCTAATTTCGTACTGCAATATAGGCACTATCTATTGTTAACTTCACCAGAACGACTACAAAGGTCAACCCGTTCCCCTATGCTCCAGAATGCATCAGGTCTCTGACAACACGAAAAACGGGGATTGGACTTCGTACTTTCCAGTCTATTCAATGATTGAAATAGGGATGAAGGCCAGGATCGTACCGATTGTCAAAAAATCCCCCTATAGAGCAGTACGCAAAAGAGGCCTATGACTTGGACACGACCAGCACCCAACGACACTGGACTACATCAAAATCATCCGACCCCGGACACATCTGGTGGGTCGCACGAATCTCCGCCAATCGCGAGGCCCACTACCGCGGTCTTGACTGCGGACAGCAACTCGGAATCTCCCAAGTGGTTGACGATTGACAGTCTTGGGGTTACCACTATATTGCCCTCGGCGGGAACCGGCACGCGTCACTTCTATAATACCCAATGATCGCCCGTACCCCGAAATCCCATTGTATCGGCTAATAACGCTGGATTAGCTTCTTATAGGGCCCCAGTTACAGACAGACTGCATCGCGAGAGGATATCGAATCCCGAAATGTCCACCACAGATAGGGAAGACACCCTTAAACGTCTCACCGATGAGTTGGCCAATTTCCAAGGCATACTAGAGGGCATAAGTCCTCTGTCGTTGGAAATCCCGCAACTTGAAGGTCTGGACATCTTTGGTAAAATAATGCCTATGAATGGCATTGCCGGCGGCGACCATATTATCTATGTGGACTTTAAGCAACAATATAACCTCCAAGCCAGGATAGCCGAAGCTCAGGGAGGCGGACGGCATGAAGTTGCAGCCAACCTGAAGCGTTGCAGAAACAGGGCCGGTGTGATTCTGATGGATGTCTCAGGCCACCAGGCCACCGACGCCCTTCTGGCAGCCATGCTGCATCAATCTTTCCGTATGGGCGCCCTATACGAACTCGATATTTTCGGCCAGATTACGAATCGATTGTTCGAAAATCTGAACACCAGATTCTACAATACCTCCAGCATGTCCAAGTACTTCACAATGATCTATGGCGAGATCGCCACCGACACCACGTTTCGCTTCTTCACGGCCGGGCACCCTCCCCCAATCGTATTTTCGGACAAACACGGCCGGTTCATGGATATTGATCCGCAGTTGTGTGCTGCTTTTCCACCGATAGGAATGCAACCATCCAAGGACATGATCGACCAGAGTGCCACGAGCAGCGTTCTTGGTTTCAAGAGCAAATACGTGATCAATAAATGGGAGATCATGGGAGAGAACGACATCATGATCATCTGTTCAGATGGCCTTCTTGAACATAGTCGTGGCGGAGAGACCTACTATCCGAAATCTCTCCAAGATCTGATATGTGAAGTAAAAAACGAGTCGGCAGCCACCATCTGCGATGCGATTCAGAAAGATGCTCTCAGCTTTAATAACCAATCCGACGACATTAGCTTCATCGTCATAAAACGGATCTAACTCTGGGCCTGTTGAAAACAGGTTGTCAAACTTCTGTACTCAACAGGAAATAACCAAAGCTGCAACAGGTCGCGGTGTCCCACCTTCAAGATTCGCTGGCCATAGCCGTCCTTTTCCTCGCAGATTACTTCCCGGCACTCATTCAACACGCCGCCCAAACGAATTTGAAGCGCCTGTTAATCTGAACACCAATTCCTCTTGGACCACCATCCAAACTGGCGCGGATTCCTTTGAGGCAAGAACTCCGCCGAGAACAGGCTTACTCATTAGTCCGGTGAGTAGGATATGCAAAAAAAATGGGTGCCAACACGATTAGTATTGGCACCCATTACTTCTATGATAAGAGCCTTAACGACCCTCAAAATCTACTGCTTGACCACGTTTGCGGCCTGAAGTCCTTTAGGACCTTCAGTAATATCGAATTCGACGTCGTCGCCTTCGGCCAAAGACTTGAAGCCTTCGCCCTGGACAGCCGAGTAGTGGACGAATACATCATCACCACCGTCATGCTCGATAAAGCCAAAGCCCTTGGAGTCGTTAAACCACTTTACTTTGCCTGTTGCCAACTGTTCTCACCACCTTTAAATCTTGAAATTCCCAAGCTGAACTCTCTAAAAAAAAACCGGCAGGGATCAAAAAACTCCGATCCTTGCCGGGACGTTTTTAGTTCGATCGCACAGGAGACCCATCTCAACTTTGCTGATTTCTACCCAGATATACAGAGATCCGCAACCTTAGTCAAGTAAAAACTTCAATTAAATGGGTATCTGTGACAATTCATTCTTTCAACATCAGCCCTCCAATGTACCCAGGTTAGCGCATAGGTTACCAACCACGTTTGGTCGCTTCCTGAATTAAGATCGGAACATACTCGTGAATATCTGCACGGAAGGGACGGTTTACCAGCCTTCCCCCATTGCCTTGTTGAGGGAAATACCGCATCGAGTTCTTATGGGCCGATGCGGGTCCAGGTGGAATCGATTATTCCAGAGAAGTCAGGTCGTATTCTTATCGCAATTAATACTTGACAAAAGAGTCACGTATGATATATTACACGGCTCGACTGGAGCGACATGAATGAAGGTAACGGCGCAGGAAGAATACGGACTACGATGCATGCTCCAGCTGGCAAGAGACCATGGCGGGAGTCCATTGCTAAGTCGCACGATCGCGGACCGCGAAGGGCTTTCCACAGATTATGTGAAAAAGTTACTTATGTGTCTGCGACACGAAGGCTTAGTCGATAGTATACGTGGCGTCAAGGGTGGATACACATTGAGCCGAGAGCCCGAACGTATTACTGCAGGGCAGGTGCTGGCAGCTCTTTGCGAAGATACGGGAGTTCTGAACAGCCCAGGAGATCAACTCTGTAAGCAGTATTCTGGCCAGAGGGCGGTATGTATCCACGTTGGTGAATGTGGTATCAGGCCCATGTGGAATGCCGTAGAGGGATACATATCACGTATGCTGGCGGGTATCACCCTCAGAGACCTGCTGCAAGAAGAAATCTGCGTCGAAAGTCTATGTCACCAGACAGTGACAGGGCAATCCGAAGCAGGGGATCTTGAACCAGAAGAACTTCAGGACATGAAGATCTTGAAATCTTGAGTTCATGCCAGATCGGGCTAAGATAGTTCCTGAAACGCCATGGACCTCACAGCGCAGGTTTTTTTGATATTCGCTGGTCAATTTAGTTCGATATACATTTAACATCGCAACTCAAGGAGATACAACGTGTCACTACAGCCTACCTACGATCCCATCGCGGTACAACCCATGCGTGACGCATTGACGTCAGCCGGTTTCGAAGAATTAACAACGCCCGATGAGGTAGACCGCATTCTCGGTCCGAAGAATGATGAGACCGTGCTTGTGATGATAAATAGTGTATGTGGCTGCGCCGCAGGCAGTGCACGCCCTGGCGTCACCTTATCCGCGCAGAATAAGGTGATACCCGACCATCTTACTACTGTCTTCGCCGGCCAGGATAAAGCTGCTGTAGCGCATCTGCGTGACCAGTACCTTGGCGATGTCCCTCCTTCGTCTCCCTTTGTGGCGCTTCTGAAAAATGGAGAGGTACTCGGGGTATTACATCGTCAGGATATTGAAGGTAGAACACCGGAAGATATCTCCACCGCACTCACAGCTGCATACGATAAGGCCTGCACAAAGGAAGGCCCCTCTATCTCATCAGAGGAATATGAGCAACTTGCACACGCGGTTTCGTGTGGATCAAAGATTCCAATGTTTGGTGGATAGAACATCTACGTATGCAGATACAGTGAACAATGGGACGACCTTTTGTATGTGGTGGTATTGTCCATTATGTCCTATATCTGCATAGATGAGTCGAATAGCCACCATGGGATATTGTCGAACCGACCTGTTGGTGCTCCAGCAGGTGAAGGTATATTGAGTCTTTATTTGAATGAATCATGTTAGTGTTTGTATTGGTGTCGTTGTGTTGAGGTTGTTAATCGTCGTTTACTAAGGATTACGCGAAAGCTAAGCCGACGCGGTCAGGGGTGTGTGTTTCATGGAAATGCCAGTAACTATGCAGCATAGCCGGGATGATGTTTCTCTAGATTATTATCTTCAGGAAATTGGGGAGACTGATCTGCTTACCGCAGAAGAGGAAGTCTCTCTGGCAGAGCAGATTAAAGAGGGGGATGAAGGGGCGGTTGACCTTTTGGTCAAGGCTAATCTGCGATTCGTAGTTTCGGTTGCCAAACAGTATCAGAATCGGGGCATGTCCCTGTCCGATCTGATCAGCGAAGGCAATATCGGCCTCATGAAAGCAGCACGACGCTTCGATGCGGCTCGCGGGTTCAAGTTTATTTCCTACGCCGTCTGGTGGATTCGCCAATCGATTCTGTCAGCAATGAACGAGCAAGGGCGCCTGATTCGCCTGCCCGGTAACAAGGTTGGTGAGCTGCACAAGATTCGGAAACACAATCGGGAACGTGAAATGCAGTTGGGCAACGATGAGCTTTCAGGAGATGATATAGCCGGTCCGCAACGTGCACCAGAGTGGGCGGCAACACCTCTCTCTCTCGATGCCCCCATGGGTGGGTTTGACGATTACAGTCTCATGGACCGCCTTGAAGATGAGAACAGCGCATCTCCTGACGAAGTCTGGATGGAAGACGCCATGAAGCAGGAAATAGGTCGCGCAGTGGCCAGTCTTACAGAACGCGAGGGCGAGATCCTCAGTTATTACTTCGGCCTGAACACGGATCGCGCCCACACGCTTGAGGAAATAGGGAAGACCTATGGAATCACGCGCGAGCGTGTGCGTCAGATCAAGCAGAAGGCAATTAACAAGTTGCGGCACACTTCGCGCAGCCAGAGATTGGCCGCTTACGCGGACTGATTTTAAAAGCCCCCGGCAAATCCCGCCGGGGGCTTTTTTCTTTATAGTGGACAATCCCCGTACTCTCCTCGTATATCTATATTTTCAACGATAATTTGCTGTCTCTCTAACGCTGTTTGTGCTTGTGCCCGGTGCGTTTGGTGGCGCATGGATTCCTGGCCCTGTGCGTCTACCCCCTTGTAAAGACTGCTACTTTCTTTAGAAGAAAGTACCACAAAGAATCGCACAGGTTACAAAGCGTTGATACTCTAGTTACTGGCAG
>JABIQT010000014.1 GCA_018667995.1 Candidatus Latescibacterota bacterium | reverse complement strand
CGGCCGTGATCAGAGGAGATACGTTTATTTTGCCGGCACAGAGCAGATCCCGTGCAGCTCTCACTGCTTCCGGAGTGAAGTGGAACACACCCTTCAGCGTGATCTGGTCGTAGTGCAGTCGGGAGGTATCGAACGTAACCGTGCTGCCCGAGGGACACCCACCGAAGAGAATGACCGTGCCACCACGAGACGCCATGAATGTGGCCGACTCCCATACGCTCGGCTGTCCTGTGCACTCAATTACGAGCGGAGCTCCTTCTCCAGCGGTCTCGTCTGCTATTCTATCAATCGCATCGGATGACGTACTGTCGAAAGCTACGTCGGCGCCCACCTGACGTGCTAAGTCCAGTCGGTACTCATGGTGACCGGATACGATGACGCGACCTGCCCCCATAGCTTTAGCGACCATGACGTGGAGCAGGCCAATGGCCCCGGCTCCCAGAATAACAACCGTATCACCGGGGAGTAGATTGGTCTGCTCCATGCCATAGACGACGCAGGCGAGCGGTTCGAGAATCGCCGCTTCGCGGTAGGGCAGGTGATCTGGTTTGCTATAGAGATTTCGTTGGACGATGGCTTCAGGTACACGAATATACTCGGCGTAGGCGCCTAGTATCTTGTTCTCCATCATTGCCGGGCACAGATTCTCAAGATGGCGTTCGCAGACACTACAGACCCCGCAGGGAGCGGTGTGTACAGCCATAACCGACTCGCCCGCGTTGAATTTCGTCACTCGGTCGCCAATGTCGACGATATCACCAGAGAACTCGTGACCGAAGACCGTAGGCATCGGCATCAACTGATGACCACGCCGGAACGCCTTCAAGTCCGTGCCACACGTCAGAGCCGCCTTTATTTTTACCAGAACCTCACCAGCACTGATGCTGGGTATGGTGATTTCCTGCTGTTCTATCATTCCTGGTTCTACAAGGATATTTGCGAGCACGGTGGGTAAGTCTCAAGGTTGGCTGGTTAATATCTGCTGTCCAGAGAAGCTCATTTAATCTAATGGGGTGGCAGTTGGTCGGCAATCGTTTTCAAGACCTAAGGGCGCGCTATAACAAGGTGTAATACGGTTGCCGAGGTTGTGAGGCGCGTGTATAATGAAGTTCAATGTTCCGCAACACACTCTTGCTACCGTAGACATAGTTAGGGATACGTCCATGAAACGAGCTTTCATTCTAACGTTGATGAGCCTCCTATCATCTGACTTACTGCTTGCCCAGGGCGGTATAACGAACGGCGTCGGCCGGTTGATGCCTGGTGACGCCGCACCACTTAACGAACAGGTCTACCGGTATCTCAGTTTTGAGCCAGTCAGCCTGGATATAGGGGTTTCGCTATATCAATCCAGCGAGAGCGAGTTTCTCTATGATCGCCTCTGTATGCTGGACTACAAGAATAAACTCGTTCCGGGTGCGGCAGAGGGATGGGAGGTATCCGAGGATGGACTGCGATGGACCTTCTATCTCCGAAAGACCGCAAAATGGAGTGACGGTCGTCCCGTAACGGCCCACGACTTTGAATGGAGTTTCAAGCGCTTTCTGCATCCGGACAGTGGAAATGTCTATGCCGGATTCTACTATGATATCAAGGGCGCGGAGGATCATGTGCGGCGCATTAATATGGATCCAGCGTCATTGGGCGTTTCGGCCATTGACGACTATACTCTGGTTATTGAAACCAGAAATCCATGTGCCTACCTTCCCTACCTTCTTGCCTATCCCACCTCGTCGCCGGTGCCCCGTTGGCAAGTGGAAAAATACGGCAATAAATGGACCATTCCGGGGAACAGCGTCAGCAATGCAAGCTATCAGTTGGCGTCTTGGAAGACCGGGCAGTCTATGTCCTTCACGCTGAATCCATTTTATGATGGACCGTTAAAAGGATACCTCGAGCGTATCATCCGTGTATTCACTGAGGGGGGACGGGCTGCGGGTGACGTGGGTCTCCTACCTTACGAGAACAACGAGATAGACATGGCAGAAGTCCATCCAACCGATATAAACAGGATACTGGCTGATCCGGAACTGAGCACCGAACTGGTGAAATTCCCCAGATATATGACTACCTACATATTCTTCAGGACTCAGGAGAAGCCCTTCGATGACATACGTGTACGCCAGGCCTTCAGTCACGCCATTGACCGGCGGCAACTAACCAAAGTGGTACTGCGGGATATCGCGGTTCCTGCCTACACGATGCTTCCGCCCGGATTCCCTGGCTATGTGGGCGATAAGTACGCGGATGTCCAGCGGTACGATCCTGAACGAGCCAGGGAACTGCTGGCAGAGGCTGGATATCCGGGTGGTCGAGGATTCCCGCGGCTCGATATGTGGATCGGAAATACGAGAAGAATACCCGTGAATACGGTATCCCAGGCTGTTCAGGGAATGATCAATCAAACGCTTGGAACGGATATTCAGATCCGTATCGCAGAGAGTAGATCATATCGAGATGCCATGTACAACTGGGATTTACCCATGAGTATTTCGACGTTCGATTTCGATTTTCCGGATCCCCATAGCCTGCTGGGTGTAGTTTGGCGCTCAAGGCCGAAGGGAGTCGGGAGACAGGACTGGACCAATGAGCGATTCGATACCTTGATAGATGAGGCCGGGAGGAGTATGGAGCCCAGCGAGCGCGCTTCAATGTACGACGAGGCGGAACGCATCCTGGCCGAGGATGTTGGTGGGGCCTTTCTTTTTCATACGTTCGCAACGAGGGTGCGTAAGCCTTGGATGAAGGGGTATCTGCGTGATAGTCAGGGCTACTATCCTTTCTACCACAATAATTCATCTTATACGGATATCTACATTGGCAACAATGTCGTCCGGAGAAACGGACAGGGCCTCCAGTGAGCGGCCTAAGGGAGTATCAACCGAGTATGAAACTATTGAAGGCCGCCATGGCGATAATGACCGCGATGTTCCTCATTACATCCTGCGATCAAGTGCAGGATTCCGGGGTACGAACTGTCAATTCTCTCGGGCGCATGCTACCCGATGATGCCGCTCCACAGCAGGATCAGATATTCCGATATATGTTCAGGGAACCAACGACCCTGGACATCAGCGTCGCCGCGTACGAGGCGGATGGAACGTTCTTTGCCTTTGAGCGACTCTTGCTTCTGGATGAGAATAACAAACTGGTCCCTGCAGCCGCTGAATCATGGGAATCTTCCCCGGATGGAAAGGTGTGGACATTTCATCTCAGGTCGGGGGCCCAGTGGAGCGACGGCCGACCCGTAACCGCCCATGATTTCGAGTATTCCTACCGACGCATGCTGGATCCTGCCAGCGGCAATATTTATGCTTTTCTCTACTATGATATTAAGGGGGGCAGGTCCTTCAATCAGGGGGATAGTGACGATCCGTCTGAGGTTGGCGTAAGGGCAATCGATGATTCGACATTTGTGATCGAGACGGAGGGACCATGTCCCTACCTGCCCTATATCGTGTCGTTTATAACGTCATCGCCTGTACCGCGTTGGCAGGTAGAGAAATTCGAAAAGACCTGGACCGAACCCGAAAATATCGTGAGCAATTTCACCTATCGACTGAGTTCGTGGAATCATGGATCCGACATGACGTTTTCTCTGGACCCCAATTATAACGGTCGACATGGCGCATTTCTTGAGAAAATCATTGTGAAGTTCATAGGTAGTCAGCG
>JABIQT010000399.1 GCA_018667995.1 Candidatus Latescibacterota bacterium | reverse complement strand
TGCCGTTCTTGGGACGATTGTTGGTGCTCATATACCGTATTGGGACGGTGCCTACAAATGCGTACAGACAATGGCCGTATCAAAGAAGCCAGGCGGCAACGGCAGTCCGTGGCATCAGGACGAACATCCAATCCCTACGCGAGACCGATCATTGACGGGTATATGGATCCCTCTTGAAGACACTACAGTAGAGAATGGCTGTCTATGGATCATCCCGAACAGCCACAGATCCGGAGTAATCTATGATAGGTTTGCCCACGATCTGCCGGACGTTGATAGTATGAGCGTAGCAAGGGGATTCGACGATGCCACTCAGATCCCGATTGAGATGAAGGCAGGTAGCGTCCTCTTCTTTAACGGTTATCTTCTACACAGCTCCAAGAAGAACGTCTCCACTTCGCACCGACCTGCACTCACCATGCACTACTGTACGGCATCAAGCCTACTCGCCTGGAAGGAACAACGGAACTACCGGGGTGTCATTTCGGTTGAGGGCGCAGATCCCTATGCCGAAGAGGGATACACCACGCCGCAAACGTGGGCGGTTCGGGAGTAATCTCTCTGGATACTGATCCAAATGAAATAGGTGAGCGAAAGTCGAACTTTTAAATGAAGTCAGCGGTAATCAACGTCGGTACCATGGGAATGGAGTGGGACAGCAATGCCCCAATTATGATGCTCGAATGTGGGGCACATCACCTTGCCCCTCGTTCACGAAGATACCGGGAAAACGCTAAAAACTTGATCATGTTCGTCTGATGCGGCTCAAACTTAGTGAATCTCTCCACCGACCAGATTACCCGACACGTGCACAGGACGGTAAAGCGTCTGACGTTTTGCCGGCATGGACGCAACCAGGTCAGGATGGGGATTCCAGTTGTGCCACTTGCTATTGACCGTGTTATAACAGCTGAAAATCGCTATTCGAGGATACTCTGTGTTACCCCAGGGCCGCGCGCTATGTGTCAGCGCCTCGGTAAAGAACAGGAGGGATCCGGGCGGACAGGTATAGGTCTCCCAGATAGGTGAATCCGGTGACTTCAGCCCCTCGGGGGCCGGATATACCGCCTTGTGACTGCCTGTTACGAGCAGGGTTCCGTTTCCCTCCGTTATGGGATTGAGCTCCCAGACCACTCGCGTAAGGCCCGAGTTCGCCTTACCGGGTATGCAGCGATAGAGGTGCGAGTCACCCGGAAAACGAAACATGCCGTTGCCGTTGTGCGGCGCGAAATTCCCATCGCCCACATCCCGGTAGAAGAGGCTGCCGGATTCCTGCCGAAATCCGTAACACTCCTGATTGGATAGTCCCGGATAGGCCACAAATTCGTTCATAAAACCGACCACGTTGGGATGATCGGTAAGTTTCTGAAGTGGACCTGCTACGGCAGATCGTTCGTGCTCCGGCAATGATTCCGAATCATCGTGAAGTTGCTGGCTGAATTCCTTCATCTCTGTACAATCGGCCTCGGAAAGCACACCCGGAACAAGGAGCCAGCCTCGCATGTCGAACAGGTATTTCTGCTCGGCGGTGAGAGGCACGACTGGGAGACCATCCGAGTTAGCAACTGGCATGTCCACATCGTCTTCGTTCAATCTGGCGCCTAGGTTCTTATCGATTACAAATGCCTGATCGTTTGACATCGTCATTCCTTCCAGAATTAAACATTTCAGTAGTTTCCGGGTTTGATCCCGCTATATGATCGGATTGAGCAGAAAGGTACGCGGAAAAGCTATGATTCATGGCTGGATTGTCAAGGGTTGACAGCCGGTTAACCTGCAGATACTCTATCACACATAGGACCGTCTACAGCCTACTCAGAGGTAATCATGTCCAACATTCTGGTGATTTGCAGTGACCAGCACCATCCCCGTATGGCGGGATATCTCGGTCACGACTTAGTAAAAACACCCCATCTCGATGCGCTCGCGGCCGGCGGCACCTATTTTGACCGCGCCTACTGCAACAGTCCCGTGTGCACGCCAAGCAGGATGAGTTTCATCACGGGTAAGTACGTTCACCAAATCGATAATTGGATGATAGGCGTGCCTCTCCCTCCGGCCGAGATGACCTGGGCAAGGCGTCTGGACCAGGCGGGAATCCCATCGACCATGCTCGGAAAAATGGACTTCTGTGGGGAGTATCAGGATGGCGGTTTTACGGATCATCGAATAATCCATCGCCGCGAAGCCTGGGATGAATTACCACGCCATGAGCCCTGGGACGCGCGTCTGGATGGCTACACACGGGCGGACAAGAGGATGCACCTGGTAAATGCGGGTCCCAGACCCAGTCATTCCATGGTAGAGACAACCGGAAAATGGGATAGCTATGACCATGATCGCGTGATTACGGATTGGGCATTGGAGTATCTCGAGTCTGCTGACACAGGTCCTTGGACGCTTTATTTGGGTTACCTGATGCCTCACTGGCCCTTTTCTGTGCCCGAAGAGTTCTACAATATGTATTACCCGGACAACATCCATCTCCCACACGATGCAAACTTTCCGAACGACACGCTACATCCCGCGTTGCGCCATTTTCAAAAGGCACTG
>JABIQT010000708.1 GCA_018667995.1 Candidatus Latescibacterota bacterium | reverse complement strand
TGTGTGGGGCCCTTGGCTCGTACCGTCAAGGACTGTGCTTTGGCGCTGCAAGCCATGTCAGGACACGATACTTACGATTGGACCACGGTTACTGATCCTGTTCCGGATTATCCTGCCCTGTTGGAGGACGCGTCGGTGGCTCAAACGGTTCGTGGACTCCGTATTGGATGGCCCAAAGAATACTTTGAAGATGTAGAGCTCATCGATCCCGTCGAAGGAGCAGCCATTTTATCTGCGGTGGATACTGCCAGAAAAGTGCTCGAGTCGCTCGGTGCAGAAATTGTACCGATCTCCCTGCCGTATACTTCCTATGCAATACCAGCCTATTTCGTGGTATCGCGCGTGGAACTCGCCAGTGACCTGCACAGGTTTGACGGGGTACGATTCGGACACCGTACAAGCACACCGGTCAATGACCTCTACGAAATGTATGAGGCGAGCCGCACCGAAGGTTTGGGCGTGCAGCCTAAACAGCGGATCATGATGGGCATGCATGTATCGAGCGCCGGATACTCTGATCAACTCTATGACCGTGCGCTACGCCTTCGTGGCCTGATTCGGCAGGATTTCGACAATGCATTCAAAGAGGTCGATCTGATCATGTCCGCAACCACGCCAACCACCGCGTTTCCACTGGGTGGTATATTTGGTGACACCGTGCAGATGCAGAATGCGGATCGACTTACGGTACCCGCCAACCACGCAGGTATCCCCGCCATCAGCCAGCCTTGCGGTTTTGACGAGGCGGGGTTGCCCATCGGCCTCCAGTTAATCGGTCCGGATTTCAGTGAAGACCTCCTCCTGCGAACGGCCTATGCCTATGAACGTGAAACATCCTGGCACGAGCGTCGACCGGCAATCACGCAAGGGGGATCCTGACATGTCGAAATACCAACCGGTAATCGGACTAGAGATTCATGTACAGCTGCAAACTGCGAGCAAACTCTTCTGCGCCTGCAGCACTGAGGCCGTCTCCGCTCGAGACGTCCCACCGAATACACACATTTGCCCCATCTGTACCGGACATCCGGGAGTTCTGCCACGACCCGTAAACAAAAGAGCCGTACTGATGGCGGCCCGGTTAGCTTTGGCATGCAACTGCACCATCAACCCTTGGAGTGATTTCGACAGGAAGAACTACTTCTATGCCGACCTACCCAAAGGCTATCAGATAACGCAGCATCGACGCCCTTTGGCCTCGGGTGGATTCATCGATATTCCATTGGATGACGGGACGAAGCGTATTCAACTGGATCACATGCACCTGGAAGAGGACCCCGGAAAGAGCAAGCAGGAAGGGGGCGTTTGGCTTGTCGATATGAACCGGTGCGGTGTCCCGCTTGTTGAAATTGTATCGCGGCCAGAATTGAGATCGGCTAGTGAGGCAGTTGCCTTTGTTAGCGAGTTTCGACGGATTATCCGGTACCTGAGCGTAAGCGATGGAAATATGGAAATGGGCAATATGCGCTGTGATGCGAATGTCTCAGTCAATCTTGCCGGGGCAGATTCTTACGGTACCAAAACCGAAATAAAGAACCTGAATTCATTCAAGTTTCTCGAGGAAGCTGTGAACTGGGAAATTGATCGCCAGATTCAGACAGTCGAGCGCGGAGATACTATCTCACAGGTTACGATTCATTGGGATGAACGTTCAGGCGAGGGGCATCTGTCTCGCGAGAAGGAGACGGAGGCAGACTACCGGTACTTCCGGGAACCCAACCTCATTCCAGTAAACGTCACCAGAGAATTGGTGAAGGAAGCAGCTACGGATCTTCCTGAATTGCCATTGTCACGCCTGCGTCGGTATGTACAAGACTTCGATCTGCCGGTCCTGGACGCACAGACTCTGGTGGAGGAAATGTCGACTGCGGACTATTTTGAGTCGGTTGTCGACCATTTCGACGGTCCCCCAAAACGTGCCTCGGATTGGGTCCGCAACCACGTCTTACGCACACTCAATGATGCCTCTAATCCATATTCCTCACTACCGGATTTGCCCATAGGGCCGGCCGATTTGGCTGAATTGCTCAATCTGATTGGAGCAGGTACACTGAGTGATTCGCTTGGGACCAATGTGTTTGAAAAGTCGATGTCTACGGGTGTATCGCCCGCTCAGATTGTAGAGGAAGAAGAGTTAAGCCCTCCTGCTGATGACACTCTATTTGGGAACATAGAAGCAGTGATCGCTGGTGATCCTGACACGGTTTCTGCCGTTCGCGGGGGCAACCAGAAGGCCGTGGGGCGGCTCATTGGACAGGCCATGAAGTTGATGCAGGGGCGCGCTGACGCGAACAAAATACGTGATTTGCTATTGGAGCGAATCGGGTCGGATTGAGACAACTCAACCCGTCCGCCGATGCCCTCCACCGCTCTCCACTTAGATCGAATTTCATCCATGGCCTCTTCGAGTTACCATACCCCGTACTGCCCTCTTATCTGACCACGAAAACCCGCTGCACGCTAGTGCTACGCCCCCAAGCTTACAGGGAACTTCTGCCATCGAATGAGAATCCGACGACAAGGCTCACTTTCCTGTTGCAAATGCGTGGTCCGCGTCGTATATAGCCGCGTCTTCTCAGCATCATTACCTCTACCGCAACAGGAAAAATAAAACGATGGCTTTATCACGAGGAGAGGTCAATCGCGCATTGCGGGCATTTACGGTCGCCGGTGGGCTTTGGGGCGCCTGGGGGCAGATGCTCGGAATCGGCACTGTCGTCTTCACGGGTTTCGTGCTCTCCATTGGCGGTGAAGCCTCCGATATCGCATTCTTTACTTCCATAGCCTATATCGTAGCCCCCATACAGTTGATTGCCTCGCTGGGCAGCCGATGGATTCGAAATAAGAAACGATGGGTAGCATTTAATGGTTTATTCGAGGCCCTGTTCCGAGGGATACTCATTGCCATTCCATTTCTGTTTGTTCCGGCCCTGCATCTGAAAGTCCTCTCCATATGCCTGGCCTTGGGCCTGATCGCCGGCTATCTCTACACACCGTTCTATTCTGGTTGGCTGGCGGATACGGTTCCGTCTACTATTCGGGCGCGCTTCACAAGTCGGCAGACTATAGTAAGTCAGGTGTGCGGCGTTGTTGCAGGGATTTCGGCCGGATGGTTTGTTGATTACTT
>JABIQT010000809.1 GCA_018667995.1 Candidatus Latescibacterota bacterium | reverse complement strand
TTGCCAGTTGGTTCGCGTTTGTGCCGCCGATTTGGATTCTGTCTCGAAAGGAGGCGGGAATCCCATCTATATCGGAGTCTCGATACCACTTGATCAACCGGCCCAGACTCCCGTCGCTTTCATAACGGATGATCCCGAATGGCGTCAATGACCAGAGGGACGTATCGTCGGTAGCGATTGATTGCATAAAATGATCGGAAAAGAAGCCCCCGATTATGGGTCTTGGGACGCTACTTTCGTCTTGGTAGCGAATAACCACATCCCCGTCTTTCTCATACCAGTCCCAGGCGTCCTCACGGAATCTGTATGATTCCGATTCGAATCTCTCCGTCGCTCGCTGCCACCGTTCACGGGAATCCATATAATACGCCCGCCGCGATGAGCCTATGCCCGCTTCGCATATGAGCCTGCCCACGGAATCTGCTGCGCGCGACACAAAGAATTTCTGGGCCATCTCAAGACGGCCATCCGCCCGGAAGAAGGAAGCTTGTGCCAGATCAAACGGGGCACTTACCGGAAATCGAAAAACGCCTATTGGGGTAGCAATCCATATGGCCTCGTCAAAAGTGATCATATCGGATATGACGTCAAAGGGAAAATACCCGGTGTTGTTGTCCAGTTCGAGCGGCGCCCATTCACCACTGACCGTGCGAAGCTCTATATCCACTCGATGATCATCGACGACACTACCCCGGTAACGTTCTGACTTCACCCATCGCCAGTAATCTGTGGTGATCATGTCTGTCTTGGCGAACGGACTATCACCCGAGTGGATAGGCGTGCGCTCCCTAGTACCCAGATCGAGATCGGTAATGGTGTTATTATTCCATGCACGTCTCATTATCACATGATCTCCATCGGCCCGCGTCTGCTGCAGTATGTCCGAGGCATCTGTATAGCCAGCATCCCAGAGGGGCCTCATCTTTCTTAGATCTAACCACTTGCCATCGAGTGTGTATCGACACAGGCCAGCCCTTGTGGCCACCCACATGTATTGATCATCCACATGAAAATCTCGAATGATGTCGAACTCGAATCGTCCGTTCAGCAGGTGTACGGCTCGCCAGGATCCCGTGACGGATGTCTCCAGTATCACCGCGGGAACCCGCCTTGGATTCTCATTCGCCCTTCGGCGTCGTGCCCGCCAGAACCCGTCATAGTCCGCGATCATGGACAGATTGAATCGATCCGTCAGATACTGCCACGAGGGGTAAGCGCTGCTGTCAGGTCGTGTGGGTGCAATCAGGCTCTGCCAAGTGTTCTTCTCCGAATCAAACCTGAACACGGTGTCTGACTTGCGTGCATATATGCCCTCGGCTGCGGGCCTGGCACGATCGATGTTGATGATGCCATCCAACTCGGTGAGATTCGGATAGACAAGGAGGCTATCGAGATCGAGGTAGGCCTTGTTTCGCGGATAGGCCAGCATGCCCTGTTCGCTGGCAATCCAGACAGATCCGTCGTGCCATTCGATATCTGAAATCGCGTCGAAATCGAAGTGTCCTGACGACCATGTCACGGTTTGATTCTCTCCCTTCGCATCTCGATAGATTCCCGATACACTATCCGTTTCGAGATCGTGGGACCAGGTCCAGAAGGGTGATATCACGGGTTCCCGTATCCACGGTTTCTCATTCGCCGATGCGGGCCCCCAATCGATCTCGCCCAAAGCCCTTTTGAAGGTAAGGCCGGACTCCAGCTCGCAGAACAGAGTGTTGTTTTTGACATTTAGCCGTGTGACTACTGGATTTAGACGACCGCCGATCTGATTGTCCAGTCGAAGGGATTCTAAAGGTAGTGACGAGGCCGTAAGTGGATACCGGGCTATTCCGCTTGCGGTGGCCAGCCAGACTTCTTCACCAACTACGGTGTAATCCCTCATATCGTCGAAATCGAACTTGCCATCCTGAAACCCAAATTCCTGCCTCGTGTCGCCGGGAGCCATCAGGTATTTTTTGATCTCGCCTGTTTGCGCGTGAAGCTCCCACCGCCACCCGCCTTCATTTATCAATGTCTTAACCGCAAATGGATTGGACGCCCCCGCGTAGGGCGCCATGGTGTATCCTGATTCCGAGTGAATGCCGCGGTGAAGATTAGTCAATCCGTCGGCTGCGGTAATGGCCAGGTAGAATGCATTGGAACCCTCCAGCGCGCCGCGGACCAAAGCGCCACGGGGTATGTCCGGCCCCGGCGAGAAAGTCATACTCATCAACGACAGGCTTGTATCTCTTTCTGCTGCCGATTGTATTAGGCCCTGGCTGACAAGTATTGGCCCCGTATCGGCGGCCAGTACACCCCGGATATCATCAAAACGAAAGCTCCACCTGACATTCGATCGTTCGAAGATATCCTGGTTTCTCAGTTCGGGCTGCGTATAGCTGGCGTTGACACTTCCACCCGAGGTAATCCACCGCCAAAGAGGTGTTTCAACAAGTACACGATCGACAGAGGGGTCAAACCCATCCAGGTCGGTGGAAGTCCAGTTACCGGTCGAGGGGTTGAACACTGCCAGATTCCCGGCCGCCCCCGTCAACCTGGTTACCAGTCGGGAATCTCCGTCCGGGGTACGTACGTAACCGACATACTCGGGAATACCAGGTTGAAACAGGTCGTATCGGCCCACATCACCGTGGCTCGTATGCGGCGATCTGACGAGCCCGATATCTGTGGCCAGCCAGATATCCACGCCGTCATGAGCAAGGGAACGAATGCGATCGAAGGGAAAGCGTGTGATCGATGTCCCTGCCGTCTCCGCAAGCGGCACCTCCGTCCCATTCTGGATTTTCAATACAATGGCCGTTTGGGCGCCCGTTCGCTCCCATCGCCACAGTGGGGTGTCTATAAGTACGGTGTCGGCATCTCTGGAGAGGTTCATCTCTATGGTTTCAGGAACTGTCTCCGCTGGTGCAGCCCGTGGTGGGCCGACCAGGGGAACAGACAGGTAGGTATCGTCCGTCGTCAACGCCCAGAGCACTCCTTCTCGGATGACAGCATTCTTTAGAGTAACCGCTCCCAGGAGATACGGCTCTTCCCACACATGGCTCTTAACATCGTACCGATACAGACGGTTTGAGGTGGCAATCGTGAGCTTTTGATCATTCTGAGAGGCGGTGAGGATATCCGACAAGTCCAGTGGCAACGCAAGGTCATTTGGAGTAATATCGATGCTGGATATCGGTGGATTGGTCGCTCGCAGAGGGACATGCAGAACACGATCGCGGTCGAGCAGGAGCGTGGCGCCGGTGAATGTCACCGCTGTGGCACGAATGGTGGAAGCCGCAGGAGAAATGCGACGCCACCGGTTGGTGTTGATTGTCCGGCGATACATGGCATCAGTCGTAGTGGCATACAGAGTGCTCCCCGCACTGAAAAGGTCTGTCGCCGGGTTTCCATCCGGTGCTGATATCTCGCCCCATCGCCTGGCATTCATATTGTAAGCCATCATACGGCGATTCGTGGCCATCCAGAGGATGCCTGGTGTCTGTGCGGCCGAGATCAGACGCTCACTGGCCTGCTTTCTGAGACCTACTCGTGACACGACGGACCGTGGCCCTATAGCATGGTCCTTGAATTGGTATACTCCGTCATCTTTCAAGTAATACATGGCTCGCCTATTGGCAGACACCATTCCGACATTCCTGTCCAATCTCTGGCCCTCCAGCCACAGTGTGCCTTCATATCCGGCGTTTCCCGTGCGATAGGCCAACCGACCTGCTACGGGCGCCATGTCCGTGGGAGCTCCGAGCTGTCCAAGGGACATTCGTTCCTTGCGCCACGTATGCGTACCTTTTTCGTAGGTAGAAATGAATGTATCGCCCGCTACCCAGGCCAGGTTCGCGTCTGCCGTGGCGTTCCGGACTCCCGCATCCGTCAGGCCCGATGGGGTATTGCCCAGTAGCCTGAAGCTTCCCGAGACATGAAGTGTGTTCTGCCTGGTTCGGTAGACAACTCTATATCCTAGCCCACGGGCGTCCGTCACAGAGTTATGAGGGATCTCTGGAGGCGCATCCCAGGTGTGTCGCAGTGTATCGTATTCCAGGACTTTTCCGGTATCAGTTACGAAATAGACTACGTTGCCAATGCGATCCACGGAAACAGGCTGAAAATCCAGTGCCGGGATTTCCGTATCCTCGAGTAGCGTCTCCCTCCGATTGGTATTCTCGTCAAAGTGAGTAAGTGTGCTGGAATCGGTGAATATCAGAAATCCTGTAGGGGTTGGTACCACCTTCACATCATCAGTAGGGATACTCAGGTACAATATGAAAATGTCCAATGTGGCGGGACTTCTATACAATGCGTTTCCGGAGATGGCAACCGTGGATCCCGTATATGGATTGTAGACCAGTTCGTCTATGGCATAGGGCAAGGGGATGTTGATGGACGACCATGCATGCGTGGGTTTGTGGTACCAGACGATATCACCATTGACGGTGCCCAGATAGAGGAATTCCTCG
>JABIQT010000981.1 GCA_018667995.1 Candidatus Latescibacterota bacterium | reverse complement strand
GTTGTTGCGATTATCTTTGCCCTGATTCTTGGTTACGGAGCAACCCTTGCGGAGCCAGCACTAAATGCATTGGGATTGACGGTAGAAGAAATAACTGCGGGCGCATTTAAGAAGAATCTTCTAATGCAAGCAGTCGCCGGTGGTGTTGCTGTCGGTATCGGTTCGGGAATAACAAAGATCATATTTGATATTCCGCTTATCTATATGCTTATTCCGCCCTATCTATTATTGATTGTACTGACGTTGGTTTCATCTGAGAAATTCGTAAATATCGGCTGGGATAGCGCCGGCGTTACGACTGGACCTATCACGGTACCACTTGTTCTTGCCATGGGTATTGGTGTAGGTAACACTGTAGGAATAGTTGAGGGATTTGGTATCATCTCAATGGCGTCTGTTTTTCCAATTATCTCTGTATTGTCGCTGGGAATTATTGTTGAGCGTGCTACCAAGAAAATAGAGGAACGGGAACAGGCCGGAGAAGTCCTAGAGGCGGCGGGTTAGATCAGGAGGAAGTCTAGATGAGTGAGAGCAGTAGCACGGACAAAAACGGGTTGGACGTTATCACCGTAATCGTCCAGAGAGGCAAAACGGACCCGATCGTTAAGGCCATGATGAAAGCCGGGGCCGGAGGAGCCACAATCTCGTTTGGAAGGGGTACCGGTGTTCGTGAGCGTCTTGGGCTTCTTGGTATTGCCATCCAGCCGGAAAAAGAGATCATCGTGACCGTGACCCCCAAAGCGATAACGGAGAAGGTCTTCGATGCAATGGTACGGGCGGGAAAACTCGATCACCCAGGAATGGGATTTGCCTACACGCAAGACGTCGGGCGCGTGGTCGGATTGATTCCTACCAAGAAGGATGGCGAAGGCAAAGACAAAGACTAGCTATAGTCTCAGAATATCATGACTGAAAGGCCGATGATATCCCCCTCATTCTGGGGATTTCGTCGGCCTTTTCACATTGTATAGACTCGTGCCTCAGCAACCACCTCTTCGCTTCTAATCCACCTGCGTATCCAGTAATAGCCCCGTTCTGTCCAATTACTCTATGGCATGGAATGATGACCGAAATCGGGTTCTGGCCATTTGCGGCCCCGACGGCCCTGGATGCGCCTTTACTATGTAGACTACAGGCCAGCTCTCCATAGCTGCGCGTCATACCCCACGGGATCTCCTCCAATAATCTCCACACGCTCTGCTGGAAATCTGTACCAATCGCATTTAACGGAATATCAAACACCCTTCGCTGTCCCAAGAAGTATTCGGACAACTGCTTTCTTACAACTGTAAGAAATGTGCTGCCGCTCCGGGAGCCTCGAGGAATGCCTCTGGCGTGTTGCTGGCCGACGAATTCCAAGCGGGTAAGGATGTTTTCATTGGCAACAAGAAGGATGTGGCCAACAGGACTGTCAACCTCGAGATGGCGAATCATATTGTTCCTTTCGATGAGTATTAATAGGCACTGTTAGATAGTGCAATGGGCTCATCGGAAAAACACCGGAACCGGTCGCCGCGTTCGAAGAATTTATGCATGGTGCGAAAAAGTAAGAAACGTGTGCTAAACAGCACTCCCGATTCGAATTCTTTTCTACCGATCTTTCTCGTCCTGGAGTTTACCGGTGTCCTCCGCCAGTCGCTTCAAGACGTCTTCAAGCTGCTGAATAGACGCACCGTAGCCATTCCAATCTCCTTCTCGTAGGCGATCCTGGGCCTGGTTAAACTGTGTCAACGCTCTCTGTGCCAGATCGTTGACTATGGTATTTCTGATGTTTATGTCCGTTGATTCGGTCTGTTCCATGGAGGCGATAATAGACCGGTCGAACGAGAAGATGGTAGACAGAGCTTGGTCGAGCCGTTCTTCCATTGCGATCCGGTTGCCATAGGAGACGATGACACGCTTGAGTTCGGGCAGTCCTCCACGGCTCGAACGTTGACGAAGGTACAGAGGTTCAATGTAAAGCAGAGACTCCTGTATCGGAACCACAATGATATCGCCACGGATCACCTCGGACCCTTCCTGGTTCCAGAGCGTCAGTTCCTTTGCGATGTCCGCATCCTGACTGATTCTTGCCTCGACCTGCATGGGACCGTAAACCAGCTCCTGTTTCGGAAAGTTATAGACGAGCATCCTTCCATAGGAGGTGCCGTCACATTGTGCAGCCATCCAGCCAATCATATTCTCCTTGTTGGATGGTGTAAAAGGCAACAGAAGCAATAGTTCTTCATTTTCCATCTGAGAGGTCTTCATGACGGCATAGTATGGGAACATAGCTTGCTCCTGACCAGCATATACCTGCTGCGGCACCGCCCAGAGATCTTCCTGATTGTAGAAAACCTGCGGATTCTGCATGTGATATATTCGGTACATAGCCGCCTGAATGGCAAAGAGATCTCTCGGGTAGCGAATGTGGTCTTTCAGAGTCTGCGGCATTTCGCTCAGGGTCTTGAACAATGTCGGGAAAATCTTCTGATACGTCAGTATCAAGGGATCTTCCTCGTCTGCGATGTAAAACTGAGTATCACCTGAGTACGCATCGATAGTGATCTTTACCGAGTTCCGAATATAGTTGATGGAATGCAGTGTCGGCTGATTCCGGGTAAGCCGGCGTCTCGGTGCCTGGTTCAGACCTGGTATACCGGAGGGTGGCCCGCCGGCACCAACACCAACACCTATCTCTTCCTGGTCCTGGGGATACACGCCACCTGATCGCTGTGAATATGGGTAAGATGCCGTTACGGTATAGGCATCCACCATCCAGAAGAGCTTACCGTCTGCTATGACTAAATAGGGATCGTAGTCGTACTCCAGGAACGGAGCTATATTCTTGACACGGTCCAGAACGCGCCGATGGAACAGGACCTGACTGTCCGATTTCATCAATGGACTGATCAGAATGTTGATTTCGTCAAAATACCGGGCGAAAGCAACGCGGCGCAGGTAGGTACCAATCTCGACGCCTCCACCACCCTGGTAGGTGCTGAATTTATTCTCATTTCCCTCGGGATAGTCAAACTCTTCCTGATTGGTGTTCACGATGGCGTAATTTGACATATTCTCGCCAAAGTATAACTCCGGGCGCGTCACTTCGAGAATCCCACTGGTCGAGACCGGTGGGATATCTTTGACGAAGAACTCGGGGAGCCCTTCCGGTGTGGCAGTGTTCACAGGGCTTAAGCACAGGCCATAACCATGGGTGTAGACCAGATGCTCGTTCTGCCAAGTCTTTGAAGGAATCTGATCATAGCCAATTTCACGAGCTGCAAGCATGACTTGCCTGTATTCTCCGTCTATTATATATCTGTCTTCGTCGACGCTGGAAAAATCGTAATAGGTTCGAATCTCTTGTAACTGTTGATAGGTCCGACGGAGCGGTCGCTTATCCTGTAGTTTGATATTCTGGATTGTCGTTACGTTGGATTGGAGCGCTTCGGATGTGAGATTATCGGAGATTTGGAACGGCACCTCATTCACACGATCAAGTCCATATCCCTGAAGCGTGTAATTGATGTTGTGCTCGATGTACGGGCCTTCCTTCTCGAACTCATCGGGTTTGACGATTAACTCTTGCACGAGAAAGGGATATACTCCCCCGATCAGTATCATCGATCCTACCATTCCGCCGATGGCAAAAAACGGTAAAGTTCGACGCTTTGAGTATAGACTGGCGACGAAAAGGCCAGCGCAAGCAATGGCCACGAACAATAGCATCCAATATGCTTGCAGACGGGCATGGAGATCCGTGTAACCAGCTCCGAAGGTGAATCCCGACTCCGAGTACAGTAGCCTGAACATACTTAATCGATATCCCCATGCCATAAGCAGGAAGACGGCGGCGCCGAGGATGCACAGGTGGTTGCGGGCATAGGAACGGATCTGCATGCCCCGTTCTTCTATGATGACGGCACCGCGATACAGGTAGTAAAGTGTTACTGCAATGCCCGATGCGACAATGGTGAGTAACAGCCAGAATCTAATGAAGTTCCAAAAAGGAAGAGAGAAGACGAAGAATCCGATATCCAGCCCAAAAATCGGATCGACTGCGTTGAATGGTTCCTGATTGAGATACCTCAGT
>JABIQT010000402.1 GCA_018667995.1 Candidatus Latescibacterota bacterium | reverse complement strand
TGACGCATTGTGGCCTGCGTCGGTCGCAATTTGGTAGATATATACCCCGGACGCGACCGCCTGACCGGCACGGTTGGTTCCTGCCCACGTTGCAGTGTAGCGGCCAGGAACGTGATTCTTGTCAACGAGTTGGATGACTTCCTGGCCTAGATGGTTGTAGACTGTGAGTGTGACGTGGGCGGGGACCGGTATGTTGTAGGATATTTGCGTAGAAGGATTGAATGGATTTGGTTGCGCGGACGCGAGTGAGAACGAAAACGGCGCCGTCTGGCGGCCGATAGATCGAATCCCATTACGAATCGAAACCGAGCCACTCCGTGCCCACTTGTCTGCCCAGTTTCCTGAAATCAATTCCACGGTAGCCTGTGCTCCCGCAGAATTCCTGTAGTGTACGGGTATATAGGCAAGTACCTCAGCACCCGACGGTAGTCGTTCAACTCCAGTGCCAAAGAACACCAGTCTGACGAGTCCATTTGACACATTGTGTATCATCGTTACTTCTCTTAGATCACTTGATAAGCTGGGTGTGCCGATCTCAAGGAGGGAAGAATCAAATGAAAGAAGCACTTCCATTGCCCCGATTTTACTTTGAGAATCTAATTGGATAGGAACGGCTAAATGTCCTGCCATGTCTGCTTCTGGTGGTCCCTGACTAAGGGCGGCTACAGGAACTATATCGCTTGCAGGCTTGAGAAAGGGCACGCCCAGAATGATATCAACGGTGCGGACGATATCCCCGACCTCGATGGTGCCGTTGCTGTTCGCATCTGCTCTCTCAAAGCTCTCGCTTCCCTGTGTCGGTGACTGCGACAGTCCCACTATGAACCGTCCGAGCACTACGACATCCTGAATCGTCACACGGCCGTCAAGATTTGCATCCCCCCGCGTTGATCGTAACGGATTCAAGTCGAGTTCGGCTACCTGGGTATCGTCAAGACGTCCATCGTAGATCCGAATGCGAGCCACCGAGCCTGCCGACACTTCACCGAACGACGTGGCTGCATCATCCAGAAAGAAGAACAGGGCATCGTTGGCATCGGCCAATGCCTGATCGGTAGTATCGATAAATTCGAACACCTTCTGCCCGTCAGCATATCCGCGGACCGTTTTGTCGCTTCCCCTCGTGATCGCTAACTGTATATAGGTTCCTACGGTGGCAACTGGTACGCCACTTCCTGCCTGTGTGTAAAAATCATAGGCGGCTTCGTAAAGATAAAGACCAGCATCTGAGGTCCTATTCTTGTAGTCGACCACCTTTCTGTAGCCCGTCAAGACGTCAAATTCAAACAACATGACCAGGGAATATTGTTCCCCGCTTATTATCGAAGAGGCCGGTGATAATTGGAGACCACTGCCTGACGGGAAGCCCAGCACTGTTCTTGATTGTCCTTCAACAGTGTCCGTTAAGAATGAAGACTGGCCGACTGAGACTAATGTGGGAGCTCCCGACACGTTGCTGGTAAACGAGTTCTCAAACTGGTAATCCGCCACAAGCGATTGGCCTGCGGCAGGGCTCGCCGAACAGAAAAGCAACAACATTGCAATTGTCATCCGAAAATCAAGCACATTCATATCCGTGTGGGTAGTCCCGCGAAGAGGCTTTTCTCGTTAATTTGCTGTTTTGATATGGACGATATTCTAATCCTTACCCCGCAACCTGTCAACCAGCAATCATGGGTGCTGCAGCAGTTACTTCCAAATGAAACCGGACCCGCATATTCTGAGTGGAGTAGGATGGCCAGGGAGAATTTCCTGGTTCCTCAATGGAGCATGTTGCCACAATTTGTGGTATTGTTGAGATGGGGAAGGACGTTGACTATCTGAAGCCCATATCCATCTCGGAAAAACCAGGGCTTAGCGGTGTCGCGAACAAGGCCGACAGCCGCAACTGGGACCCGATGATTCTAGGCAATCGTTGTCACTTTTACGAGGGGAACGTGTTTGATGCCCGGCGCGTATATGCTGGAAAGAACGAGATGTTCGACCTGGTCATTCTGGATCCGCCCACATTTTCACGAGATCAATCCACCTTCTCGGGGGCATCGCGAGGATACGAGGACATAAACCTCCGTACCATGGAGGTACTCAGGTCTGGTGGATTCCTGATGACCTGCTCCTTCCACATGTAGGGAACTCGATTTCGGGATGTGCTCGCAGGCGCGGGATGTACGGTTCGAATGACCGAAACTCGGACCCAGGCCAGAGATTATCCTGTTCTCCCTGCTGCCCGCGAGACCCGATACCTCAAGTGCTTGCTGTTACAGGTTTTCTAACGATTATTTCATTTTGGAATAAATCCGCCAGCCTTCCTGTTACCTCTTGACATCAATCTGCGGCGACCTAAATTTACGGCGGAGCAAATCCCCAGAAAACTGACTTTGATAGGGTTCTACACACGGATGAGGTGTTAATTTGCAGGCCGATGTAGCAAGCACTACCGGGTTTCTCAACCTGATCGTCGGATCGGGTACTGTCGCAAAAATCGTCCTGGCATTCTTGCTGGTGTTCTCAATTATATCCTGGGCTATTATACTGGAGCGATGGCGTCTTTTTGCCAAAGCACAGAAACAGTCGGCCGCCTTCTTCAAATCATTGGAGGCACAGACGGACATCCGCACCCTACAGCAGACGGCCTCGAAATTGCCGGATAGCCCCGCCGCGAACGTGTTCGCATCGGTTCATGAGCGATTTGCCACGCTCATTTCGCGCGGAAATCAAAGCGATAGTTCCTCTACGCTTGATCTCATATTCCGCGAACTCAATAGGGCCGGGATGGTTCAGCTTGCCAGATTCCAGCAACGTCTTTCACTGCTCGCAACTGCAGCAAGCGTATGTCCATTTGTCGGGCTCTTTGGCACGGTTTGGGGTATAATGAGTTCATTCCTCAATATCAGCGCGAAGGGGTCCACCAATATCGTAGTAGTGGCTCCGGGCATCGCTGAAGCCTTGATCACGACAATAGCAGGACTGGCTGTAGCGATTCCTGCCATGATTGCGTACAATTACTTCATTAGCCAGACCCGCAAACTCGGTCTTGAATTAGAAGACATGGGCACCACTTATCTGAGTCGTATTCAACTGCAGGGCCAAGATGAAGAAGTTTAGTTTCAATGATGCCAATGCGCTGTCGACCATGAAGGAGATTAATGTTACTTCACTGGTCGATGTGATGACGGTTCTACTCATCATTTTCATGATTACTACACCAATGATTCAGAGCGGAATACAGGTCGAGCTACCTAAATCGCAAGCGGCCGCGCCCGATCTGGAAGAAGGCCTGGTTGTGACCGTCTCCAAAGACCAGAGGGTTTTTCTGGAGGAACGGGAGCTCTCGCTGGACGAATTCGATGCCGTATTCAGAGCGGTGTATCCGGTGTCCGAAAACCGCCCGGTTTTCATACGTGCGGATATGGACGCTCCGTGGAACGATGTGGTCACTGTCATAGATCGCTTGAAAGCGCAGGGCGTGACTACTGTCGGCTT
>JABIQT010000241.1 GCA_018667995.1 Candidatus Latescibacterota bacterium | reverse complement strand
GATGGAGAACCAGTAGAGGAAGACGCCAGGCGTCACGAAGATGATAAAGAGTGCTATGCTGTAACGGGCAATATCCAAGCTAACCTCGATGTATTCCTACCACGCACCGGAAAATGGTCGTGCTCAGGTAACCGAAATTCCTATGGCGATGATCCTCCGGGCGACGACACCAAACAGGCGAACACGATGGAATCAGTACTCGCCCAGAGCCTCCCATCCTGGGAACTCCGGCACGTTTCCGGCGCGATACTCCTCATAGGTGGGCGACCAGTACTTCCGCGTCAGCTGTTCGAATCGGTGCCAGATATCATCTGCGTCGTTCGATGTGGGGGCGGTCCAGCCTTCTAGAGATTCGTAAGACTCCAGCAATCCCCGTTGGATCTTCCCCAGTGATACCACCTGCGATTGGATGATCCGCTCGCCCAACTCACGACTGGGAGGTGGTTCGCCCGCATCAAAGGAAACGCCCGCCGCATACCGCTCTCCCAATTCCCGCGGCACCTTCTTCCTATCGAGGTCCACCAGATCGGGCCTCAGGGCCATCAACTGTGAAGTTTCCGTAATCCCGGCGTGATCTCCCTGTACATCCTCCAGACCTATGCACTCCCAGTCCGCCAAAGCATGGAGACGGATGGGCGACCCAGTACGCCGGGTATAGAAGTCGCACAGCAAGCGAAGGATGCGCTCGGGACCGCCGTAGTGCCCGGTGATCAGTATAGCCGCTCGA
Source organism: Candidatus Latescibacterota bacterium (assembly GCA_018667995.1). GTDB lineage: Bacteria > JAAXHH01 > JAAXHH01 > JAAXHH01 > JABIQT01 > JABIQT01. Next base: position 2,305 of record JABIQT010000241.1, on the reverse strand, counting down.
AATCCTCGCGCGTCGAAAGCGCGTATCTGGTGCAGCGCCATCTGGTAGAAGAGAGCGGATGGTATGGCGCTAGCCAAGGACTGCTTCACGCCCGAATCCACGAGCCACCCATGTCCATGGCCGTCGTCATGAAACTCAGGACGCTCCTGAATATGCCAGGCAAAGGGCGGCGCCACAACGCCACCATGACTTTGCGCGGCCATCTCCGCAAGGGACTGCGCCTTGAGCCAATCGAGCCCCAGTGCGTTGTATGCCCCATGAGGTTCGGCCAGACCATAGGCCATGTAGACCACCGGGTTGCGCTGGATTTCCTCGAAGAGCTCATCCGGAAACATGTCCTCCCATCGAACCTTTCGCATGGGCATTCTCACTCCCCTGGATTGTAGTTAAAGGCCAGTCCTGATGCACGAACAATAGGATCAATCCTACCACCCACAGCGTAATGGGCCATCTCAATGGCGACATCCGGAGCCAATAAATCGCTACTTGTTACGGCCACCACCCCGAATCCAAGATCCTGATATATCATCGCCACACTCTGGAAGTCCACGTGTTGGCCCCACTGCCAGAGCACATCGCCCTGCTCCGTGTGCATGATACCCGGGCCGAGTCCCCAGGAAAGGGACTCATGTAACCGAACCTGTGGAGCTCGAAGTTGAGTGGACTGCTCCGAACTCAAATGCCTGGGCCGCCCCAGCTCGACCATGAAAGCCGCCATGTCACCCACCGTAGCACTAACGGAGGCAGCAGCTTGTGGTAATTGGTGCTCACTGACGGGAACTGGCAATACCACATTTGCCCCGAGAACCAAGATCAGTGACACTGCAACAAGGGCAGACAGTACGGCGGATCCGATGCGGAGAATCCGTCGGCCAATACGGGGCAACAACAATTTGCCAACGCCCCAGAGCGTCGCCCATAGCAGGATGACTCCAGCCGTGCCGCCCAGCACAATGGTCCAGGCATAGTCCGGCAGGGTAATGAGATCCAGTAGATAGAAGATCAGAATATCTGCAAGGAACAGAACAGTAAAGAAGAACAGGAGGCACTGCCGCCTGCTCGGACGCCATCGCCCCCGGGCGAACCTGAGCGAAACAAGGCCCGCCGTACCACCGAGGAGGGCGATAACGAGACAGACCATTCCGTACACAACGAGAGCAATAACACCGGAGATATGCCCGTTCGCTGCGCGTTGGCGCAACGATTCGGGCAGGACGTAACTACTGGAGGACATTCCGAGCGGTTCGAAGACGAGCTCCAGGCCGGTCTGCTGTAGCGACTGCCCCGTTGTCTGCTCCATTACAGCCTGAAGGTACTGAAGGCCAATAGCTGAATAGGCGTATCCCAGCCCGGGCGCAAACACGTTCTCGCGGCTGGGTGTAGAATGGCCAAGCCCGGATGTATGTGAGAGTACGTGACGCAACGATATCACATCACGATAGGGGGACGGCGGTAACCATGGATCAGAGATGTAACTGTTCAGCGGCTCGTCCAGAGACAAGACACCTTGATCTACGAGTCGAAGCGCTGCATAGGCAGTTATAGCTTTGCTATTGGAGGCAAATTTGAAGACGGTTTCAGAGTTAACGGGTTGGCTGGTGAAGATATTCAGCACACCGAATCCCTCTAGCCAAACCGTCTCACCGTCCTTGATAAGAGCCAGGGCAGCTCCTGGTATATTCCGCTCGGACATGTATCTCGGAATATATCGCTTCAGATCGGCGACCACATCTTCTGTGCGTTCGTTGATCCGAAGCGGTATTTCATCCTGCGCACCGGCTACTGTTACTAAATTGGTAACCAGCAATAGCCCATATAGAATTCTAAAGGCCATGAGCACTCCACCGGGTACGACTTATTCGGCATGACGAGAAGCCTAACCGGCGGTCGCCGCCTCTTTCGGACCAGGTACCTCGTCCGCGCTGGCCTCGCCGTAGATCCCGTGTTTTTGCACCAATTCCATCACACGAAGATATTGCTCGAAACTGACATCTTTGGGTACCGAGTGATCTGAGTGGTAGATATATCCACCGCCCTGCTTTGCCACCTCGATCTTCTCCCGGATCTCTTTCTCTATCACATCGGGATCTGAATCCGACATGGCCCGGACGTCAATCCCTCCCATAAACGCCATATCATCCCCAAACAGCGCCTTCAGTTCGACCAGATCCATGCCTGCCTTTACCTCCACGGGCTGAATACAATCAAAGCCAGCTTCTAGTAGCAACGGGATGAGTTCTTTGATATTGCCACAACTGTGGAGGATTACCGGCATATCATGACGGTGGAAGAAATCGCAGATCTC
>JABIQT010000015.1 GCA_018667995.1 Candidatus Latescibacterota bacterium | reverse complement strand
GAACAACTACCCGAATCTTTCCTGGTACTGTTGGACGACAACCTTGATATTTTCCAGCTCGCAGACCTCGAGCCGAAGGATGCCCGCTACTCTGGGATGAATGGTTTTCTAACCTATGGGCATATGCCGGTAACTGGTGAGATTATGGACAGAATGCCAAATCTCCGGGTAATCAGCAATTTTGGCGTAGGCGTGGATCATATCAATCTCGACGATGCACGAAAGCGTGCCATCCCCGTGGGCAATACGCCAAACGTCCTTGATGGGGCGGTAGCAGACATGACATTTGCGCTCATGATGGCTGCAGCAAGAAACATCGTGATCGGGGATCGCTACGCCCGCAGCCCGGAATTCACCCATTACGACCCAAGCCTGCTTCATGGCCTTGAAATCCACGATAGAGTCATTGGCATTGTTGGGATGGGTAATATCGGCCGGGAAGTCGCTAAACGCGCCCGCGGATTCGACATGACGATACTTTATCACAACCGGCACCGTGATATGGACGCCGAATCTAAGCTGGACGTCACATATGCAACGTTAGATGATCTTCTTGCTTCTTCCGATTTTGTATGCCTGAACGTTCCACTGACCGAGGACACGAGAGATCTGATCGGCGCCGCTGAACTGAATCGCATGAAATCCACAGGTATTCTCGTAAATATGGCTCGTGGGGCGGTAGTCGACCACGAAGCACTTGTAGACGCCTTATCAACCAATCAGATTGCTGGTGCCGCGCTCGACGTGACTGAACCGGAGCCACTGCCTCGGGACCACCCATTGCTTAACATGCATAATGCAATCATTGCACCTCATCTTGGCAGTGCAACCGTCCAGACCCGCCAGGCGATGGCCCAACTTACAGTAGATAACCTGATGGCCGGCTTGTCCGGACAGGAACTCATTCGACGGATCGCATGATGCGTCGGCGCGTCCAGAATCGGAAACCGTATGGAACCCTACACTGCCTTCAAGGAACGTCTGGGAATCATTGATCTGGGTTCAAACTCAGCCAGATTGATTGTGGCGCAGTATACCGCTGGGCACGTCTACAAGATCACGGATGAAGTCAGTAGACGCGTCCGGCTCAGCGAACGCATGGCCCGCGATAATCGTCTTCATGCCGCTGCTATGCTAAGAGCATTTGACACTATCGAGATGTTTCAGGCATTCTTTGCAGCCCAGAAGATCACGCACATAATCCCGGTTGCTACCGCCGCGGTCCGTGATGCAGCCAACGGCCGAGAGTTCCTGGCCCAGCTGCGCCGTGCGACCGGACTGAAGTTCCGTGTCCTATCGGGTGAGGAAGAAGCTTACTATGGTACCCTGGGGGCTATTAACAGTATGAACCTGGAAAATGGCCTCGTCATCGACATCGGTGGAGGAAGCACGGAGATCGGTCAGATAAAAGACCGGCGCTTCGTCCGTGGATTCACTTCAACACTTGGTGCCGTAAGGTTAACGGAGAGGTACGTTAAGAACGATCCCGCAACGCGTGCAGATTTGTCACGTCTGACCGGCACCATCGATGCCGTCTTTCAATCATGGGATTGGATGTCGGTGGGCAAAGACGATCAGTTTGTCGGTATTGGCGGTACCATCAGGTCCCTCGCCCGCATTGATCTGACCATGCGTGGATACCCCCTTGGACTCGTACACGGATATGAGATTAAACTACGCAGGCTTGAGAAGCTAATTGAGACGTTGAAGAACCTACCGGTCAGTGACCGGGCAGGACATGTGCCGGGACTGTCGAAAAACCGTGCGGATATCATTTTGGCCGGGGCTGTCGTGGTCGCGCAGGCCATGCATCGAGCCGGAGCCAGGAGATTGCGCGTATGCGGCCAAGGCTTGCGCGAAGGGTTGTTTTATGAACAGTTCCTGAAGCCCAAATCAGCAGCTTCCGCTTTAGAGAACGTCCGGGAATTCAGTGTGAAGAACCTCGCGCGTCTTTATGGTTACGAGGAGCCTCATACCGCTCATGTGTCGCACCTCGCACTATCGATGTTCGATCAACTCGAGGCGCAGCACGGATATGGCGCGCGCGAGCGTCAATACCTCTGGGCAGCCGCACAGCTTCATGACATCGGCACAGTGATCGATTACTACGATCACCACAAACATTCTGCCTATATTATCCTGGGCGCGGGGATGCCTGGCTTCACGCATAGGGAAATCACAATCATCGCTCAAATGTGCCGTTATCATCGAAGGGGTCGGCCCGGCGAAGACGGATACAAGACAATTCTTGAGAATGGTGACCAAGAGCTTATTGAAAAGCTGACCTCGCTTCTACGCCTGGCCGAGTATCTCGACAGAAGTCGGGCACAACTAGTCAAGCAGGCAACGTTCACCTTATCAGCAGGGCAGGCGCATCTCGAACTGAAAACCGAACAACATGGAAATGCCCAGGTCGAAGTCTGGGAGGCATTGGAGCGAGCCAGCCTGTTCGAGCGGACCTTTGGACTATCACTGGAGATTGAAGAGGAGTAAGATTACCATGTCAAGGTTTGAACTCACAGACCAGCAGAAGCGTTATTTTTCCGATTTCGGTTACATCTTTCTCCCGGGACTGATGGCCGAGGAGATCGACTGGATCACCGAGGAATATGAACGTGCATTCCGGGATCATGGTGTTAATCACGACGGTACCCAGCGCTCCAGCCTGGGAAAGATCATCGAACGAAGTGAAACCATGTACCGATTAATCGACCATCCCAACGTCACTGGACTTCTGGCCGGACTACTTGGTGACGACTACAACTATCTTGGTTCCGGAGCCGATCTTTATGTCGGTGATGGTATGTGGCACCCGGATTGCCATGATGCGCCCATCCGTCAAGTAAAGTGGGCCATGTATCTCGATCCATTGACGAAGGATTCGGGCGCTCTTCGTGTAGTGCCGGGTTCCCACAAACAACGGTGGGTAGGCAACCTGGACACGCAAGACCTCTGGGGAATATCTGATGAAGAAGTGCCCTGCCATGTACCCGTTAACACGCCCGGCGATGTTATGGTCTTCGACCTACAAACGCTCCACAACTCAGTAAGCGGGGGCCGACGGCGGCGCATGTTAAATCTGGTGGCAGGTGCTCATTGCTCAACCCAGTCTGAGAAGGACTTCCTCACCCGAAGAATTCCAGGTTCCCGCGATGAACTGATGTGGGATCGTTTAGTTGAAACTGCCGGTGAGGAACGTATGAAACATCTGAGACAGCCATGGGGAATCCATGGCTGAGACTGAAATGACTGAGCGCGACGATGGTGCACAGATCGGTATTGATAGCAACTTGACGGCATATGGGGATCCGGGATTCAGTCGATATATTCGGCGTGCCTTTCTGGCCTCTTCAGGTTTCGACAAGGAAGACCTGTCCCGGCCGATTATAGGCATTGCTGATACCTCTTCCGACT
>JABIQT010000016.1 GCA_018667995.1 Candidatus Latescibacterota bacterium | reverse complement strand
GTGGGTGGCATCAGCCCCCGCCACAGGTAGCCCTGCGGCCTGCCACTCGGCAAATCCACCCTCCAACACCCGGACGTCAGAATGCCCTGCTCGAAGGAGTTTCTCAGAAGCGGTGGTCGCGTCCATGGAACCGTCACTGGAACCGTACACTACTACGGTCGTCTCCAGATCTCCGATGGCCTCTTTTACCTGATTCATGAAACCGACTTCAAATACGCAGGCCTGTAGGGCGCCCTCTATGTGCTTTCTTTCATACCGGTCCTTGAACAGGATATCGAGGACCACCATGGGATTCCCGGCATCGAGCCAGGACATGAGGTCGGACGCGGATACCATCTTCGGATTGTTTTGTGCCACGATCTATCCCCTATGGGCATTAGAATAAGGTCATCGGTCCGGGTTCTTCCGGAATGAACGCCTTAAGCAGTTTATGTACATCTCTGGCAACGGGTGTCGTTCGAAAAAGATATAACGCTCCAGGGAGATCCGACAAGGCATCTTCGTCCACTCCCAATTCCTTCGAGACGGCGAGAATCAGGTTGGCGGGGCCTTTTCGAGCCAGCAGATCCAGGCGCGACTGAACGGCACCCTTCCGCCAGTACCCCATCACTTCCATATAGACCTTGGCGCCTGTTGGCTCGTGAATAAAAACAAAATCAGGCGCAAGGATACCTTCACCACCCAGATCAATGATCTCACCATCGGTGGAGACACGCCAATCCGTCTTCAGCTTGGCAAACTGGGTATCGAGCCAGGATACCTCTTCGGGCAACCATTGTCCCGTACTACGGCTGATGGGCTCGAGACCGGTCTTGGGACTCAGCTTCAATGTCCCGGCTTTCCGCTCGGGGCCCCAACGTACTTCCGCTTCAATGCTCCAGTTGTTTCCGTGTAAGACCGTGGGAAAGAAGGATGCCATCTGAAGACCGTAGCGTTGGGAGGATTTGAACAAGGACATGGGACCATCGATATGTATGCGGTAACCGTCCCTTTCATGAGGCCGGATTTCGTGAAGCAGTTGAAAGAACTTGAGCTTCCGGAACACCTCTCTGTAACGGGCAGTGGTCTCTCCCTGTATGGTCAAATCCAAGGACGACGCACGAATCAGCACGCCCTGTGCGAGCGCCACATTGTAGCGCTGGAGCAGCCACTCTGGGGAGCAGGTCTTGAATGACTGAAGCACCTCGGCTTCCTTCAGATCGCCATAGAGTTGTCGGTCCACATCTTCGGGTGCCATTTCTAACTCAGCGGCTACGGCCGAGAGGATGTCGTTCCGGTCCACCTTGACGAGCTCGTGGGACTGGTAGGCATTGGCGGCGGCGGTAAAAACATGCTCCCGCAGCAGTTGGGGCTCCACGGTATTTCGTGATTCGAAATCACACCGGTCTGTGAGTAGTTTGCTGAGCCCTCTGTGCACCAGAAATGAGGTACCGGATCCGAGGCGTTCTTTGAGTTCGGCCTCCAGTTCCTGCCTCGGGCTGTCCACATGTTGCTCGAAGACGTTAATCAACGTTTGCGCGAGACTCCGTAGGGACTCGTCCGTGGTTTTCACGTAGGAGGGGGACACCACGCCCTTGCGCATCCGCACGCGCACCAACTCACTTGTAAGCACTGTGCTGCCTCCTGCGATTGCTGACGTATTCTTCTCCGGTGCTCTCCGTCACGACCTCATACAACGTGGCATGTTTGCCCTCGGCCCTGCGAAGAATCCGTCCCAGCCGCTGGACATGCTCCCGCACACTACCCGATCCCGAGAGGACGATGGCCACGTTTGCAGCCGGCACATCGACCCCTTCATTGAGTACCCTCGAGGTTGCTATAAAAGGAAACTCACCGCTATTGAATGCCGCCAGGAGTCTATGGCGCTCTTTGACCTTGGTCTGATGCGTGATGGCGGGAATCAGGAACTGTCGAGATAATCGATAGACTGTTTCATTGTCACTGGTAAAGACGAGCACGCGATCATGGCGATGCTGCTGCAACAGGCGCTCCAATGCACGCATTTTTGCGCTTGAGCCCTGAGCAATCATCTTCTGTTCCCGATACGCCAGAAATGCCTGCCTGCCCTCCTTGGATCGCGAGGACATCATGACGAAACGCGACCAGCCATTGGGACTGCCCATGGCTATCTGTTGGCGCTGCAGGAAGTTTCGGTATACACCGCGTGATTCCGTATAACGTTCATGCTCATCATCGGTCATGCGCACGCTGACTTTAACCGTCTGGTAATCCGACAGATACTCACCTCTCAGTGTCTTGATTTCCTGTCGGTAAACGGTCTCGCCGAGTGCCTCCAACAAACGGGCTTCCCCACCGTCCTCCCGTTCCAGTGTGGCGGTCAGTCCAAGGCGAAATGGTGCTATTGTCAGATCGGCCGTGACAATATAGGACGGACCCGGCAGGTGATGACACTCGTCAAATATGATGAGCCCAAAGCGGTTTCCAAGCCGTTCCATATGGAGGTATGCCGAATCGTAGGTCGCCACCGTAACATCCATGGGCTCATGGTAGCCGCCGCCGATCAGTCCCACCTCCATATCAAACTGACTGGACAGTACGCCGTGCCACTGCTGCATAAGATCAATTGTAGGAACGACAACGAGTGTGCTGCGCTGCGCCTTCATCATAGTCAACTGAGCTACAAATGTCTTCCCCGAACCGGTCG
>JABIQT010000293.1 GCA_018667995.1 Candidatus Latescibacterota bacterium | reverse complement strand
CGGTCTCGATGGGATAGAACGATATTTCGCGTTTCATGTCTGGTAGTGCATCCATCAGTGCCATGTCTGTTCCGCTCCCTGTGGATTTTTGATCGTACCTTCCCCAACGTTCACAATTGCACTTTCCACGGCCGATACGAATGAATATAATCTGTCAGTATTCGATTGGCATTCAATTCTATGACGGCACTTTCTCGTGACACATCAGGAGACTGATCAGATATGGAGTCAGGCCCAGTAGATAATTCGTATTCATCATGGTGCGAAATCTCAGCCTCATCCCTACGAACCAATTTAGAGCAGGTAAGAGCGCACCTTGCTGCTAACACACTCCTCGGTGTCGTTGTCAAAAGCAATGCCTATGGCCATGGGATAGTCGCAGTTTCCGATCTTGCGTCCGCCTCAGGGGCGGATTGGTTAATCGTGAACAGCATCTCAGAGGCGGTTACACTCAGAGATGCCGGGATAACTCTCCCGCTATACGTGTGTGGTCCGATTCTGCCTGCTCAGGTTCCACAGATACTTGACATAGATGCAAGGGTTGTCGTCTCGGATGCCGAGGTCTTGAAGGCCATCATTGATGCGTCCGAAGCGGCAAAGCAACCAGTGAAGATCCATCTGAAGCTGGAGACAGGTACCCACCGGCAAGGAATTCCTCTATCGCAGCTTTTGCCCCTTGCTCAGAGGATTGCTCTCTTGCCGTACGTCGAGTTTGAAGGGCTAACGACTCACTACGCTGACATCGAGGATACTACGGAGCACGAATTCGCCATGGGGCAGCTCAAACAATTGCAGAATGCTGAAGCTGAACTGGCCTCGCTAGGAACATCAATCCCTATCGTGCATTCGGCAAACTCCGCCGCGACGTTGATCTGGCCCGAGACCCATGGTGGTCTCGTGCGGGTTGGCATAGCCGCTTACGGTCTCTGGCCATCGAGAGAGACCTATGCGACAGCTCTTCAAAGGGCTTCCGAGCCCACACTCGGATATGTACTGCCCCAACTGAATCCTGTGCTGAGTTGGCGGACACGGATTTCTCACATTAACCAAGTACCCGCCGGCGATTATGTGGGATACGGGCGCACATTTCGAGCCACCTATCCCATGCGAATGGCCGTGCTTCCAGTCGGATACTTTGAAGGGTATCGACGCGCATTGTCAAATGCCGCCCACGTACTCATACACGGTGTCCGTGCCCCGGTTCGTGGTCGGATATGTATGAACATGTGCATGGTGGACGTGACCCATATACCCGACGCCAAAGTCAACGATGTGGCGACCCTGGTAGGATCGCAGGGAGATGAAGCTGTGAGCATCGAGCAATTGGCCGAATGGGCCGGGACGATTAACTATGAGATGGTAACTGCCATCCATTCCGATCAGCCGCGGCTGGTCGTGCAATAGACGAGAGAGAGGTCCTTCTTGACGGGGGTATATGAACAGGGCCTGGAGCAGTGTCATGCCAATTACTCGGCACTGTCACCACTGAGCCTCTTGTCACGGACCGTTTCGGTATATCCGAACAAGGCTGCGGTGATTTACGGTTCCGTAAGGTACGACTATGCGACGTTCTACGAGCGCTGCTGCCGTCTTTCGTCGGCCATCAAGCGCCGTGGAATTGGAACGGGGGACACGGTGGCCGTGATGGCGCCCAATGTTCCCGCCGTACTCGAAGCGCATTTCGGTGTGCCCATGGCAGGTGCAGTCCTGAATGCCTTGAACATACGGTTGGATGCAGAGGCTATTGCCTTCCAGCTTACCCACGGAGGAGCCCGAATAGTCCTCGTCGATCCTCAGTACAGGTCCGTGATAGATGTCGCTGTAAGCAGAATGGATATAGCGCCTCTCCTTATCGACATAGAAGATCCGAACTACGATCATACTCCGGATGTTGGCTCGGGTGTTTCGTACGAGCAATTACTGGCGGAAGGTGATCCGACAGATTCCTGGGCTCTTCCAGCCGACGAGTGGCAGGCTATTACTCTCAACTACACCTCCGGAACAACGGGAAACCCCAAGGGGGTAGTCTTCCATCATCGTGGGGCATATCTCGAGTCGCTTGGCAATGTCATCGCCCTAGGACTTGATGACAAGTCCGTTTACCTGTGGACACTCCCGATGTTCCACTGTAACGGCTGGACGTTTACGTGGGCCGTCACCGCGGCCGGTGGAACGCATATATGCTTGCGAAACACCGAACCCATATCGGTTTTCGAAGCGATTGGTGTAAACAGCGTGACCCACCTGTGTGGAGCGCCGATAGTGCTCAATATGCTGATACACGCCCCGGAAGACGTTAAGCAGCGTCCTAAGCAGCTAGTGCGGGTCGCTACGGGTGGGGCCGCTCCCCCGAGCACCGTTT
>JABIQT010000017.1 GCA_018667995.1 Candidatus Latescibacterota bacterium | reverse complement strand
ACCCGACCGATACAACTCGACCATTTGCTGCTTTCCGGTGCTCGGGCTGACTACTGGACCGGGTGTAGGGAGCCTCATTTTGGGCGATGTCGCGGAATATCAGCCATGCGCGGCTCGGAGTCAGCCCGGCAGGAGAAGGGCAGAAGGAGTTGGCCATTGCTTCGGTTCAGTAAACCTAACGTCACTGTCGATGGTCGACTGCAGATGCACCTTTCTTGCAGCGTCCAGAGTGCGTACTTTTCTGTGATTAAGGTAGAATTCAGACGCGGAAATCGTTCAGATATCGGGGAATGGACGGGTCCTGTTGGATGACGCGGAACGTTGTAGTTCCCCAAATAGAGAAACGAAGGAACAATGATCAAGAAGATATTCATTACCGGCGGGGCCGGGTTTATCTCTTCTCACTTAATAGAGTCGCTGGCCGGAAAGTTTGAAATAGTCGTGTACGACAATCTTCAAAGGAATGCGCTGAAATATCTACCGTTTGCGAACAATCCGGGGGTGACCCTCATAGAGGGTGATGTTCTAGATCTCCCAAGTATGCGAGAAGCAATGAAGGGCGCCGATGTGTGTGTTCATGCTGCGGCTATAGCCGGTATCTATAGTGTGGGCAAGAGCGCCAGTCAGACCATGAAGGTAAACTTCTTCGGTACGTTCAATGCGCTGGAGGCGGCAGTTCAGACCGGCGTGCGTAGATTCGTGGACTTCTCAACAAGTGAGGTCTACGGTCCGTTCGTCTACCGCGGAAAAGAGACAGATACGACCACCCAGGGGCCGGTTGGCGAGAAACGGTGGATCTATGCTGTCAGCAAGTTAGCGGGGGAGCACTACGCACAAGCCTACGGTGAGGAACACGGGCTCGAGGTAAACTCAGTGCGGCCGTTCAACATCTATGGCCCACGGCAGATGGGAGAGGGTGCCATCCAACAGATGGTCTGTCGGGCGCTTAATGGGGAGGAAATCACCGTCTACAATGACGGCACGCAGATCCGTTCGTGGTGCTATGTGAGCGACTTTGTGAGCGCGCTCCAAGAGATGATTTTCCGAGAAGATATTCGTGGCCAAGTCTTCAATGTCGGGAATCCACAGGCGACCGTAACGGTCCTGGGACTTGCTGAGCATATACTGCAGATGACGGAGTCAAAATCCAGGATCGTGTTCCGCCCTCATCCCGGCCCTGAGGTTGAAATGCGTGTGCCCGACATCGGAAAGGCAAGGGACTTGCTGAGTTTCGATCCCAAGGTTGGACTCATGGAGGGGCTTGAGCAGAGCATCGCATGGTTCAAGGAAAACATGAATGGTGCGGCATGAGGCTGCTGATGACCGGGGCGTCGGGCTTCATCGGCCGGAACGTCCTCTTGGCTCTGCCGCAGGACTGGGAGGTGACGGCCGTATATCATCAATCCGAGAACTTTGATGATTTCATAACGGCCAACGGACTAAATCAAGTCACACCAGTTAGGGCAGACTTGACTGCAAGCGACGGAACGGAACGATTCTCCGCCAATTCAAAGCCCTACGATGCATGTCTATACCTGGCTGCCAACGGTGATCCAGCAGTTTCGGTCACTCAACCAGCCTTCGACTTGCAGGCTAATTGCTTAGCTGTGGTTCGGCTACTCGAACAGTCGGAATTCGACCGGTTTGTCTATTTCTCTTCAGGTGCTGTTTACGATGGTTTACGAGGTGACGTAGATCCATCATCTCGGGTTGCTCCCAGACTTCCGTACGCTATCTCCAAATTGGCAGCTGAGAGATACCTGAGCCACTTCGTGAAGCAAGGTAGGATTGGGCAGTCGACGTCGGTGCGCTTTTTCGGTGCATACGGACCCCACGAACCGGCTCGGAAGATCTACTCCCGTCTCGTGAAGCGCTTTGGCATAGAGGGAAATCCAGAGTTCACGATTCGTGGGGATGGCAGCAACCTGATTGACGCGATGTACGTCGATGATGCAGTGGCGGCCATCTTGCCGTTGCTAGATTCTTCCGAATGGCCGTCTGTCATGGACCTTGCCTGTGGACGACCGGTGAGCCTGTCAGAACTCGTTCGAGTGGCCGCTACTGCCTTCGGATTGGACCCAGAGATCACGTTTGAAGGGGAGGTTCCTGAATACATCGAGTTTCGATCGGCGGACCGAACATTCGCAGATCTCGCGAATTTTGACCCCCAGACAGGTCTCACCGAGGGGCTCCACAAGCTTCGTGAATTTTTGGTGGGCAAGAATGTATAGGTCCAGCCTTCTGTCGTGGAGCCCCATGGTCCAGCCTATCAGACTTGTGAGTACAGCGTGAGAGACACGATCGTAGTACTCGGCGCCGGCCCGGCAGGACTCGCATGTGCCCACAAGATTCTCAAGGAGTCGGATTACAAGGTCGTCGTTCTCGACAAGGCTCCATTTGTAGGAGGGGCGGGCGCGAGTTTTCAGTGGAAGGGCCACACGCTCGACTTCGGCCCGCACGCGTTCCATGCTCGTGGAGACGAGGCGGAGGATCTGATACGAACTCTCTTCCAGTACGATTCAAGCGCCCTCATAGAAGGACAAAAAAGCGTTAGGGTATTCTTGAAGGGACGCCGGTTTCGCTACCCACTTCAGGTCGGCGAGGCCCTGCTGAAGTTCAATCCGTTGCTGAGTATCAGGATCATTGTCGAGTTCGCGTTGACATCGATTTTCCACGCAATTGTCTCGATACCGATTGACAACTTCGAGAATTGGGGGCGAAAGCGGTTCGGATCAACCCTCTACCGTCTTAGTTTTGGTGACTATACTGAGAAGGTCTGGAAAACCGCGCCCGATCGAATTTCTGAGAGGTTTGCCTCCGAGAAGATCCAAGGTTTCAGCTTCGTTAATCTCGTAAAGAGACTGCTCCGGATAGGGGGGCAGGTGACAGAGCCCTACTATCAAAAGTGGATCTATCACAAGAAAGGTTCCGGCCAACTCTACAGCACGATGGCCGATGCAATCCGAGAGATGGGCGGAGAGATATTGTTGGGATGTCAGATTCGAGAGATCGAGACATCCGGCAGCGATGCCACGGGTGTCCGTGTGGTTGTTGATGACGGCGAACGAGTTATCGCGTGCCACCGTGTCGTCAGCACTATCGGGCTTGCGCAGCTAGTCTCGCTACTTGCGCCTCCTGTTCCCTTCAGTGTTCGCCATTCTGCTTCCAAGCTCTCATACACGTCGCTAGTTCTGGTCTATGTGGAGTTTGCCCAAGAGCGTATTGGTAGTGACCATTGGTTTTACCTACTCGAGCCAAAGTATCGATTCAATCGTGTTACCGAGCAGAAGAATTTGAGCGCCGAGACCATGGAGCCAGGCAAAACGGTTCTCGTTTTTGAGTTGACTTGCCGCCTCGGTGATAGCCTATGGCGAGCTTCTGACGAAGAAGTGTATCAAATGGTCGTCGATGATTGCAGCAGCATAGATTTTCTGCCCTTTGATAACGCATCCGATTATATGGT
>JABIQT010000018.1 GCA_018667995.1 Candidatus Latescibacterota bacterium | reverse complement strand
GCCGGTCCGGGATAGCCGTTATCCAGCTTGGGAAAGCTCTGGACGTGCACCAGTACAGCACAGGCGAAGAGGATCAGCAGCAATCCGATGGCCGTATTACTCACGCGCATAGATGGAACCCCAGCATGCTCACGATGTTAAATTCTACCAAACGTATTGAAGGCTATTTGACAATGCCGGCAGCTTTCATGATTTCACCGTTTTCCTTGTCGGCCTTAGCCATCGCTTTGGCAAAATCAGCTGCGTTCAAAAAGGAGATGCCAAAGCCACGGTTTTCCATGAATGCGATGAATTCGGCGCTCTTCACCACTTTGGTAACGGCTTTTTCCAGAATCTCGACAATCTCTTTGGGCGTTCCCTTGGGCGCGGCAATCCCTCGCCAGGAACCGCAGGTCCAGTCCATGTCCATCTCCTGGAGTGTCGGAACATCGGGGAAATTTGGATCTCTTTCGGGCGCCATGATCGCCAGAGACCTGACCTTGCCCGCATCTACCAAGGTCGAGGTCTCGGGCAGCGAGCAGGTGCTCATTTCGATGCCGTCGGCCATGAGATCCTGCAGAGCAGGCGCGGAACCTTTGCTCGGAATCCACTTGATGGCCTTCGCCTCTAATCCTATAGCCTTCATCCAACCGGCCATAGCCAGATGCCAGATCCCGCCTTGGCCAGAGCCCGAATTCTTCAACTGGCCGGGGTTTTTTCGGATGTGCATCTCCAGATCTTTGTAGCTTTTCCAGGGCGAATCTGCACGCACACTTATGCCCGCCGGATCGGCGTTCACCATGGCCACAGGGGTGATGTCCTGATAGGTGACTTTGCTCAGCCCCATCCAGTGAATCATGGTGAGTTCGACCGTGGGCATGCCGATGGTGTAGCCATCAGGTCTGGCCGTTGCCATAACCGTATGCCCCACGGCCCCACCGCCACCGGTGCGGTTGACGACATTGACCGGCACACCCAATTCCTTTTTCAGCAGAGTCGCAATGATCCGCGATACGGCATCGGTGCCGCCACCTGCCCCCCAGGGACAGATCAGGGTAATCGGCCTTCTGGGATAATCAGCAGCAGAAGCCTTCGTCGAACCGAAAGAGAAAACCACCGCAAGAGTGACAACCAGCCAAAACAACATTCTATTTGTGGAGATCATAAAAATCCTCGTGGATATGGGTTTTAGAATCTCTGAATCCCGAAAACTACGCGTTTGCATAGCCGGCTTTTCGTTGACAGCGTGCTCAGTCAGTGCATCTGCACACCAGTCTCAACTTACTTCACTGACCCGAGCCGCAAAGAAGGGGTTAGCTAAATTCCCATCGACACGCCTCTGGTAGATCCGGCGCGAGGTCCAATTCCCTAATCCATCGCTCCAGCATGCCTCGGTGTTCGTCGAGCACCGGCTTGTGGGTTTCATCGACCGACAGGTTTCGTGTTTCACCGGGATCGTTCTGCATATCAAAGAGCTGCTCGACCGGATCGTCTTTGTATCCAATATACTTGTAGCGCGACGTGCGAATCATCTGCTGTTCGTTCTTGTTGCACTCCGAAGCGACAAAGGTTCTATTGAGTGCGTGACCTTTCAATGCAGGGAGCAGACTCACACCCTTTATACCCGACGGGGGCTCGATTCCCGCAAAATCACAAAGCGTTGGAAAGATATCCAAACCCGACACGAGAGTCCTCTCATCTACCACACCAGACGGCATGCGCTCCCCACCGCCAACGACGAACGGTACCCTGACGGATTCGTCATACAGGAACCCCTTACGTGTCATCCCATGATGGGCCATGCCCTCCCCGTGGTCCGAAGTGAATATAACGACCGTTTCTCTTCGCATGTCCATCGTCTCCAGTGCAGCAAGCAGCCGGGCAAGCTCAGCATCCACCATCTCCACGTGACGCAGATAACTCCAAATGTAGTAGCGATAGTGCATCTCTCCCCAGTTTCCAATCTGCGGCTCTCCACCCGCGTGTTTCTTCGCAATGGCTCTGGACAAGGGTTCGGGAACGGCGTCGAAATTGTCGGGCAAGGGTGGAAATTCGTCCGCAATTTCAGGATAAGGGAGTTCCCCTGTATCCATGCGATTTGTTCGCAGCCACTCACAGATGTCGTGCGGTTGCATGTAGGAGGCGACCATCAGAAAGGGCTTCGAAGTATCTCGCCCGTGCAGGTAGTTAACGCATCCATCAGTGACCAGTGGATCCGAAACCGTCCCCTGGTGGCCGATCCCACTGCTCAGTACGCGGAAACCCTCAATCGTGTTCGGGTAGCATTTTGGCACGTGCCACTTCCCTGCGTATGTGGTGTCATATCCCGCCGCCCGAAAGTGTTCTCCCATCGTCGGCAGATCCGGCCGAATCGCCCGACCGTTTGTCCAGACGTTTGCCTCGCTGGTGGTGCGTGAAGTGAAGATTGAGGATCGAGAAGGCGAGCAGACCGGATTCGCACAGTAAGACTGCGTGAAGCTCGTCCCACCCCGCACGAGTTCATCCATCGCCGGGGTCTCTACGTGTGCCTGCCCGAGTTGGCGTATGGTGTCCGCGTGCTGCTGATCGGTGAGAACAAGAAGGAGGTTTGGTTGCGTATTCAATTAATGGGTCCTTTCGATTGCCCTAAGCGCGTTGTCTGGCGAGGTTGCTCTGGTATGTATCGATGGCCGTGTCGCTGAGCAGATAGATCATGTTGTATGCAACAACGAGCACCAGTCGCCCCCTCTCGTCCAGCCAGTAATCAGTGGGGAGCGTCGCAGTTCCAGTCCGGGTAAAAGACCTGAGTTTGTGTCCTGCGACAATGGCCTCTCGGTCAGAAAACCAGATTGACTGGTCGCGTTTGAGCGCGAGCATCCGTTC
>JABIQT010000019.1 GCA_018667995.1 Candidatus Latescibacterota bacterium | reverse complement strand
TCAGCTTTGACGAGCGGAAATTGGTCATTAAAACCGCAGCTGAAGTGGTTAATAAGAGAGTTCCCTTTGTTGCAGGAAGCGCTTCCACCAATCACGCGGAATCATTGGCACTAACTCGCTATGCCGAAGAAGTAGGATCCGATGCACTCCTGTTCATATCGCCCTACTACTGCCGTCCGAGTCAGGAAGGCATCTATCGCCATTTCGATGCCTTAGCCAAGAGCACGGGCCTTCCGGTGATCCTGTACAATATTCCTGGTCGGACTGCTGTCAACATTGAGATCGATACTGTGGCAAGGCTGAAGGATGCCAACGACAACATAATAGGCGTCAAAGAATCCAATAAAGATTTTGAACACATCAACCGCCTGCTGCACCGGATGGGACGCGATTTTCTCGTATACTCCGGAATCGAGCTGCTCTGCTACCCAATTCTGGCCATTGGTGGCGCCGGCTTCGTTAGTGCCACAGGCAATCTGATGCCCGAAAAGGTGGCCGCACTCTACAATCTCGTAATGGATAATCAGTGGGAGCAGGCACGCGAATTACACTACTCGATGATGACGCTAAATGATGCCATTTTCATGGAGATCAATCCAGTTCCAGTAAAGACGGCATTGGGCATGATGGGGAAAATCAGTCCTGAGGTGCGGCTTCCACTGAGTCCTCTTTCTGAGGCCAACCAGGAGAAATTACGGAGCATCCTAGTTAAATATGACCTGATCAAAGGCTAGAAGATGAACAACGATTCGAATGCAAAACCGATTAATTGGTTATCAAGAGAGGCTGTACCGGAACACGTCAGTCAAGAGTCTGTGCACAAGCTTTCGACCAATGAAAACCCGCTCGGACCGTCTCCTGCTGCCATAGAAGCGATCAGGAATTTTGCCCCCGCCTTGGCTGAGTATCCTCCTACAGGTGACGGATCCCTACGCCAAGTCCTGGCAGAAATCCACGGCAAAGGGTTGACGCCGGATCATTTCTTCACGACAAGTAGCGGCTCGGAGGGACTGGAGTACATCGGGCGGGCATTCCTGAGGCCCGGTGATGAATGTATTATATGTAGCCCGGCATTTAGCGTTTACAACTGGGCGGCGGGATTGCAGAACGCCTCGCTGGTCGACGTGCCGTTAGACCCTGAAAAACTCACGCACCGGATCGATGCTATCCTCAATGCCATTACCGAGAAGACTCGCCTACTCTTTCTAAGTAACCCCCATAACCCTGCGGGCACGATCATCTCCAGAGACGATATGGAGAGATTGTATAGCGAACTACCTGAACACGTAACGGTCGTATCCGACGAAGTCTATATCCACTACGTAGATGACCCTCAATATCCTGATTCCGTGGAGGACATGTTTCAAGGCAGAAATGTGGTAATGTTGTATAGTTTCTCGAAGGCTTACGGTCTTGCCGGAATGCGACTCGGTTACGGCATCGCCCGGCCGGACCTGGCGGCACGCGTAGCCGCATTTCGACGCACATTTCATCTGGGTACACTGGTGATGGAAGCCGGCATGGCCGCCCTACAAGATACAGACCACCTTCAAGAATCGGTGACGCTGGCGCAAACGGGAAGATCCTGGCTATATAAACAGTTGGACAGATTAGGGCTCCACACCTGGCCAAGCCAATCGAATTTCATACTTGTTCGCCTGCCCGTTCCGGCCTATGAGGTCGCCGTTCGACTCTTGGATTACGGAGTGATTGTGATGCCTCAGGCCAAAAGCTCAATGCCCGACTGTATCAGAGTCAGCATTGGTCTGCAGGAGGGCAATGAGGCTTTCATCGTCGCGCTTGAACAAATCCTCGGAGGTACGCCCGGATGACACTTCACTGTGCGAACCCAATATCGGTGACTTCATGAGCTCAATGACGGGCGGCGACGCCATTGTCAAGTCGCTGATAATGCACGGAGTGGACACCATCTTTGGATTGCCGGGCGTCCAGAATGATGCGTTGTTCAATGCCCTGCACGATCACCAGGACCAAGTACGTGTTGTGCACACGCGCCATGAGCAGGGGGCAGCATACATGGCATTGGGTTACGCACTCTCTCGCGACGAACCGGGAATCTATAGTGCCGTTCCAGGACCTGGGTTTCTCAACACGACCGCTGCGCTATCTACAGCATATGCGACCAACGCCAAGGTGCTGTGCCTTACGGGCCAGATTCCGTCCGCCTACATCGGCCGTGGCATTGGCATGCTTCACGAGATCCCTGATCAACTGGGAATCTTGCGTTCTCTCACCAAATGGGCAGCTCGAATCACATCTCCAACAAATGCCCCGGACTTGGTGGCGGATGCGTTCCAGCAGCTTAACGCGGGTCATCCCCGTCCTGTTGGATTGGAATGTGCTATGGACGTGCTGGCAGCTGAAACC
>JABIQT010000020.1 GCA_018667995.1 Candidatus Latescibacterota bacterium | reverse complement strand
CATCGGTGATGGTGATCATGGTGTTGTTGAAGCTGGCGTTCACATGCGCGACGCCCGCGGTGATGTTCTTGCGTTCCCGGCGACGAAGCCGCTGCGGTTCACGTGCCATAGTCTATATCCTGACCTGAATCTCTCGATTCCGAGAAGTTTCCTGTGCGGAGACCGGGAGGCTGTGCGCCATCCACCTGCCTCCGGCGGAGAAGAAGCTGAAATCGCCTGTCGGGCGGTTCTTACTTCTTCTTCCCCGCGATCGGCTTCGCCTTGCCCTTGCAGAACGGTCTCGAGCTTGGACATCAAATCACTCATCAGTGAAGCTTCGTGCATTCTAATTCCTTGCTTACGAGTGACACGACCTCAGTTGCCGCGGACAGAACGACAGGTGATATATCGAGACCATGCTCAAAATTACAGCCTTCGATTCCATACACCACGAGATTCGGCGGCAAACTCTTGAGGTTGCGCGAGAGTTCTATTGCCTCTGCCAGACTAAATGCGTGGGTGGAGTAATTGAAGAATCCAGTGGGTACGGGGTCCGATTCGGTATCTATCCTGAAGATGTGACCAGCTTGTGCGCCGGAAGCAACAGCATCGAAAACGTAGACATCATTGTAGCCGGCCCACAAATCTATCAGACCGGCACCTTCACCAGATGCTTCAACCGCCCGGACTCCGGATAGATCGAGCTTCACCAGTCGGTCAATGATTTCTCCGCCTATTCCGTCATCACTCCGGAACCGGTTCCCTATGCCAATTAATAAGGTTTCCTGCATACGATTCCCAGTGTGTTTCTATGATGGATTGAATGAAATAAAATACGTCCGACCGGTGCCATGGTCAATCCGATTTTCTCACACAAGAGACTACATTCAGCTTGCCAGAAAGCCGTGTAATACGGATAATCGATGCTGTCCGCTCTTCTGTAGGCATGGATTATTGAGATGTGTTCGGCACATCCGACGACTACAGTGCAAAATGCGGTACACGCGCGGAGCGCGTAGACGAGTTACGGGTCAGATTATATTCCACAGAACCTACGAGTTCATTCTCAGATCTTAATGTAAAAGGAGTGGTGTCATGCGGTGGTGGAGGCGGAGGCAGCTACTAAAGGCCATACGGAAGGGAAATCTGTTTATGGTGGAGGACCTTCTACGAAAGGGCATTGACGCGAATATTGAGGATGATGAGGGATTTCCGGCTCTGATTCTCGCGGTCTTGAAGGGCCGCGCCGATATTGTCTTGGCCTTGGCTGATAAAGGCGCCGAATTGGATGCGCGGGATAGAAACGACGGTACCGCGATTATGTATGCGGCGCTATACGGAAATGCGGCCATGGTAGACGGACTTGCCGACAGAGGCGCCGATATCAATCTGAACGACGGAGACCAGGGCACCGCTCTGATGTTTGCAGCGTCAGGAGGCCACTTAGACGCGGTAGATTCCCTGCTCAAACGTGGTGCCGAGAAATCAGCCCGTGATAGCCAGCAGGAAACAGCACTATCGCTGGCAGTAGCCGGAGAGCATAGCGCTGTAGTTGATCGGCTTCAGGAAGAGGTTTGACCTCGCTTGACACATCAATCAAAGGCTGTATGGTTAAGGTAGACAACGGATTATAGTCGTCTATTGTTAACCGGAAAGAACACCTGGCTTGCTCAGAATACTGCTCATGCAGGCCGGTTGTTAGAATATCTCCCCTATGTGTGGTGTGTCCGGAAACCACACAGAATCGACTACGTACGACACCGCAACTCCTGCCACAAATCCCACAAGAATTCCCAGAAAGAGTGGCTGCATTCGCTTGTACAGGCCAACTCCTCCAAGCCTCATTAGGATGACCTTGATCAGCCATGCCACGAAGATCGTAAATGTGAGACCTCGGATTGGGCCCGATGCGCCAATAACAAATCCGATGGGATTTAGCGGCCACCAATGAAAGAGCAACCTGCCCGCCACCAGCACCATGTTGACCACGGCACCGGAGATCAGAAACAGGATTTCAATTTCTGAGATACGTGTCGCATTCCGCATCCATTTTACGATCAGGTCGTGAAATAGTATGCCCGTATTTGTAAGATTGATATGGAGATTGTCTGCCCCCTGGTCGTACCCAGTATAAATCACATAGCTGGTGGAAGTCAGGACGCTGAGAACAAAGGCGAGTGATATCCAGAGCGCCAGGCGCTGCCGGTTAGGCCACATGTATTCTCGGAACCACGCGATGTGGGAGAGCGCTACCATCGTGAACGTGCGCCAATTGCGTGCGAATGCATTTGTCAGTCCCAGCCCGGTCAAAGTAGACCCGGTCATATTGGCCGACCCCACAATACCTATCGTGAAAGCGTGCGCGTTGATGGGTAGGTCGAGATTGATTAATCCGGCTTCGGCGAGCACACGGGCAATGCCTAGATAGAATATGAACAGTAGCGTAAGAAACAGTATCGCAATTGGTAGGGTGAGGCCGATGGCGTGTAACCACATGATGAGATAGATCAAGCCGCCACAGAGACCCAAAAGGGCTGTGCGATAGGAAAAGAGTTCATCCTCATCATTTAGTTCGGTGGGTTTACCGATTGCGTGGCGGTATACCATTGCCAGATGCCCGCGTGCCATCCAGAAGCCCCAAAGCACGAACATGATCAGCCCACCCGAGAACTGGATCGACACCAAGCCTCCTGGTACAATCGTCGTGGCCGGTGAGATTACTCCGAGGCGATTGAGAAAACCCGTCTCGAGTATCCCGAGTAATTGGAAAAACCATACACTGAACAATATCTCCACGTTCACAAAAAATGCGAAGCAAAGCGCATATGGAACAAGTCTAAGGCTGATGGCCGGGAAGACCGGATCGAAAACCAGAGATGTTGGCGGGTTCGGTATCGGAATGCGCGGTAACACATCCCAATAGGCAATGCAGTTCCACACCATGATGGCGAAGGTGATAGCAAATCCGGTGTGGAATGTCCGGTTTCTGTAGAGTTTGGGTAAGCGAGAGCCACTTTCATCGTTTTCCACCAGGCGGAGTATTACTTCACCCATAGGAAACCTTAGTCGTTCGTGTTCCACCCACTGCCGGCGCATGATCACGACCAGGCATGCCCCGACAAAGAGCAATGTGCCTAGTGCCGTAAACCACCAGAAGAGTGGTGTCACCCAGGCCATCCACGGGATAGATTCTCCCGACGGCAGGCCAGCGAAGAAATAAGAGACTGCCCCGTTGTCATTAGGGACGACTAACCATCGCGGCAGGAACTCAAAAAACAGCTCCTGCCATTGGTTCTCCGGGCTGGCATAGTAATCAGGCGCCACAATCAAGCTGATGAGGTAACGGACCATGCCCCAATCAGGGACCGTGGCGGAGATGAGTCCCATGCAGAAGATGACGATGAGCTCAGAGGTTTCCAGCGCCCAGGACTGGACTATTTTTCGTACAATCAGATTTGGTGCGATAACAAGAAGTATGTAAGGGAGGATCAGGCAGAGGGGCATCTGGGGAAACGTAATGTAGTTGTAGCTAGTCTGTGCGGAAGCATACTGCCCCCAAAGACTCACAAAGACGGAGAATACCAGCCCTATCAAAACCGTTCGGAGCTTTATAGGTCTGGCCATGGATGGCGTGCCCGGCTCCGGGTTTAGCGAGTTCAATCTGACGTCGTACTGGCCTGCTGCAGCCAGAAGCCGCCGTCAACCCTTAGGTTGGCACCGGTAATGTAGTCTGCAGCGTCGGAGCACAGAAATGTAGCTGCCTGACCGAGATCCTGAATGGTACCCATCCTTCCCCAGGGCAGACTCTTGCCGCCTTCTATGATCTGTTGTTCGGTGCT
>JABIQT010000021.1 GCA_018667995.1 Candidatus Latescibacterota bacterium | reverse complement strand
TTCTGGTCTATTCCCGGGAGGGTATGCTGGTACTGAAATAGTGGCGTTTCCTCTCCGGACACGAGCACATCTACAACGGAAGGTCGATCGGATTCAAGGGCCTGCTTCAATCCAGCTGAGAGATCGTCTGGTTGTGCAATTCGAATTCCAGTAAATCCAAAAGCACGGCCGACCGCAGAGAAATCCACATCATTCCACCGATACGGAGCACCCGTACCGTTGAAAAGGATACGGTGGTAGTGATCGATCCAGGCCAATCCCTGGTTGTTGAAGATGATATTGATGATCTTCATATTATACTGGGGCAGAGTGGGCATTTCACCCACGCAATAGGAGAATCCACCGTCCCCAGCAAGATTGATCACGCGCCTCTCAGGATACGCTGCGCTGACACCAATTGCTGCCGGCAAGCCAAAACCCAGTCCCGCGGATCCTCTCGGAGCTAAAATGGTTCTACCAGATTCCTTCAAGTGGTAGTAGATCATGCCCCAGCCGCTGGCGTAACTCGCATCACAGACGATAATATCATCGGGAGTTGTCAATCTGTTCAGCTCGGAAATCACTCGCTGCGGTTTTATTGGTAGTGCGCTGGAATTGAGCTCCGCCATGCTCAGCGCCATCCATTCCTTCTGTTGATTGTGAATGTAAGCCATGCGTTCATAGGCTGGTTCGTCATCTACTATTCGCTCGTGTACAGCATCTATCAAGGCTTGCAGTCCCAGTTTGGCATCACCCACGAGTCCGACCTCTGTCGGAAAGACCTTGCCGATTTCCGCGCCATCTACGTCGAGGTGAACTACCCTCTGGTGAGGGGACGGCAATGCCCAGGTCATCGTTGAATTCTGGCCGGATTTACATCCTATCATCAGAAGCAGGTCGGCTTCGTACGCCGCCTGGCGTGCGCTTCCGGTACCAATGTTTCCTAGCAGACCCAGTGAGAGTGGATGATTATCCGGTACGACACCGCGACCTGAGAAAGTGGATGTGATGGGGGCGGTGAGGAGCTCGGCAAGTTCCTGGACCTCTCTGCAGGCTTGGGAGATGTGAACGCCTCCGCCCGCGACAATCACGGGGAGCTTCGCGGAGAGCAGTGCCTCTGCAGCCGTCTCCACGTCCTTGGGATCGGGCAGACTTCGCTCCACTGGAAAGCTTCCGTAGGACGGATTGATATAGGCATTTACATCGCCCGGACGGATCTCCATGTCAAACAGGTCCTGCGCGATTATAATGGCAACCGGTCCCGGTCTTCCGGTTGTGGCGGCTTTGATGAGGGCATTGAGCATCCCGGGTAGCTGCTCTGGCTTGCGGAGTGTGGCCACGCGCTTCACGAATGGCCGCACGAGACTCTCTTGATCGATGCCCTGGGTGGCTGTTCCGCCTCGGTCTATCAGGTGGGTCCAAGCCGTAGGGATGTCGCTGATGATGGCAAGTATCGGGATTGACGAGGCGAAGGCTTCGAAGAGGCCTGATGGGAGCTTAGTGGCGCCAGGCCCAACTGTGACGTCGCACACACCTATCCGGTTGGTCATCCGCGCATAGGCATCCGCGGCATAGACAGTACTTCTCTCGTCACGGAGCATGTAGTGCTGGATCTCTGGACGCCGATTCTCAATGCCGTCCACCAGGGCCGCGCCCTGGCCGCCGCCAGCGCCAAAGATGTGTGTCACGCCATATTTGATGAGCAGGTCGGTGAGTAGGTCACCGGTATGCATATGAATCTCCAATGAATCAGGTATTCAAGTTGCTGTACGTATCAGGTGGGAGTATAGAGGAATAATATATGACCGGCTACCATTTCTGTAAAGACGAATAGGCTTGACAGAAATGCGTGACGGCGGTAAACCTCGGGACTTCAATCTATTCGAGATTATTATTAGTCATTGATGTCTAAAAAGGACAGATCTATGAATGCTCCTACACCGCTGATTCCGGCATCATCGGCCGAGCAGTTGGGGATTTCGACCGGCGCGTTTGATTCAGCGTCGGACATGATACAGGGCTGGGTCGAGCGTGATATTGCTCCAGCCGCGGCCATAGGTTTGGCCGGAAACGGTTACACGCTATCCAGAGGATTCGGCCGGATGAAACCAGGGCCGTCCAGTGACCAGGTGCCCCCGAACGCCGTGTTTCTGACGGCCTCAGTGACGAAGCCGGTAACCTGCACCGCTATAGGACAACTGGTGGAGCGTGGCCTGATTCAACTCAGTACCACGGTGCAGTCCATCGTTCCCGAGTTTTCTGGAAACGGCAAAGATGGAGTGACGATCCATCACCTGCTGACGCATACCTCTGGGCTGCCCGATATGATTCCTGAAAACATGGACTACCGGAAGTCTTTTCGTCCTCTCAGTGACTTTATCGAACGCATCTGTACACTGGAACTTCTCTTTCCTCCGGGCACGGGAATATCCTATCAGAGCACTGGTATAGCCATGTTAGGAGAAATCGTTTTTCGTGTCACCGGCAGCACATTACCGCAGTTTCTCAAACAAGAACTCTTTGAACCACTGGGCATGCGCGATACGTCATTGGGCGTAGGGGATCTTGATGAATTGAGGATCCCGATTATTCGCGTACCGGATGATCAGATGGAGGCGGAGTGGCACTGGAATCGTAGCTATTGGCGCACGCTTGGGGCCCCCTGGGGAGGGATGTTCTCTACGGTAACCGACATGAATATCTTCCTCCATACTTTTCTGAATCACGGAAAGTATGGTGAGGCAAGAGTCCTCGCACCATCGACCATTGCGGCTATGACCTCGAATCATACGGGCGGCATGCAAGGAATTTCCGCCGAGGCGAGAGGAAAGGAAGCATGGGGATTGGGCTGGCGACTGAATCAGCCCATACCGGTGTTCGGGGCGCAATCATCTCCATCGGCAACAGCATTCGGACACTTTGGTGCCACGGGCACGATGAACTGGGCAGATCCTGCCACGGGCTATTCCTGTGCTGTATTCACGACACAGCCGAGTATGTGTGGAAGTTCAGAATTTCAGGCTCTCACGGATATTATCTGTAATGCCCTCGGGGCCAAGGGATAGGTTGGTCCTGCACGATGAATTTCGGGCCGGGCATAACCCTGGCGTTCTTTTGGCGATAGATAATTGTACGGTCGCAAGCAACCATTCAATTGTGGCTCAAGTCATCTGGTAAATAGGTGAAGCGTCGCCGAAAGCTACCAACGTTCGCCTGTCCGATTCTCCCCAGCATCCCATCCTGCCGTGTGTAAGGTACTATCCTATGCTTAAGAGCTACATTGCTTTGATGATCCGAAATCTCCGCAAACAGTTTGGATATACGCTCATCAATATATCTGGACTCGCCATAGGAATGTCATGCTGTGTGTTGATATTCCTGTACGTCCAGGACGAACTTAGATTTGACGCCCATGGCAATGTATCGTCTCAGGTCTTTCGAGTGGCGAACGGCGCGATGGCCAGCGGGCCCTCTTCCCTGGGGCCAGTTCTGAAATCTGAATATCCTGAGGTCCTTGAGTACGCTCGCGTCAAGCCACCTTTTGGTGTCTGGCTCATGCGTTTCGGTGATCAAGTCTTCTATGAAAAGCGAGTGTATTGGGCGGATGCGTCCGTTTTTGAGATGTTCTCATGGTCGCTAGTCAAAGGGGATCCCGGTACGGCACTCTCGAAACCAAATACCGTCGTCATCAGTCAGGAAATGGTGGCCAAGTATTTCCCTGGTCAGGATCCGATGGGTAGAATCCTGTCGGCGGACGATGACTTCCTCCATCTCGAAGTAACGGGAGTGATGGACGACATCCCCGCAAATTCCCATTTCATCGCAGATATTCTGTTTTCTACCGCTACCATGCCAAGCCTCTACGGCACGGGCGTGCTTGATGACTGGTCCAGAACAGACTTCTACACCTATATTCTGCTATCCACCGGAACTTCAGCCGATGAACTACAGCTAAAGTTCCCCGCTCTGGTATCCGGATATCAGCGGGAGGGCTCCGAGTCATTGGCCTTGAATCCATCCCTCCAGGCTATCGGCGACATTCATCTGCATTCTGATCTTGACAATGAATTGGGCACCAACAGTGACGTCTCCTACGTGTACATTCTTTCCTCAATCGGGTTCTTTATGCTCCTGCTCGCCTGCATCAATTTCATGAATTTAGCTACGGCACGATCTGCGATGAGGGCAAGGGAGGTAGGTCTGCGCAAAGTTCTGGGCGCCCATCGTGGCGAGCTCATCAAACAGTTTATGGGCGAAACGGTTCTCATGTCTGTGGTGTCACTCATCGTGTCCCTGATCCTGGTATCGCTGATTATGCCGACTTTCAATATATTTGCTGCAAAGAACCTGTCATTGGGGCTCGACAATGTGGCGCTCTATCTCTCGCTGGTAGGGATTGTGCTGTTTGTTGGGGTTGTGGCTGGGATCTATCCCGCATTCGTGCTGTCGTCGTTCCAACCGGGTGCTGTGCTGAAGGACTCCATGAAGATAGGGGGAGCCGGTGCGATGCTACGAAAATCACTGGTCGTGTTCCAATTTGTTATCGCGACCGCTTTCATTGTCGGCACCAGCGTGGTCTACGATCAACTTTCTTATATTCAGGCAAAGCGTCTTGGCTTTGATAAGGAGCACGTCATCACGGTCCCGGCTGCCATCAGTCCGATTCTCCAGAGGCTGGATCTATTCGCCAAAGGGTTGGAGGCAGATTCACGGATTATAGGAGTAACGTCCTCCAGTTCGCTGCCAGGCCGATCAGGTGGTACAGGGATTCTTCAACGGGTGCCTGTCCGTCCCGAAGGGCATGCAGCAGAGAAACCAATTCAGATATCGGGGCTGTGGGCCGA
>JABIQT010000972.1 GCA_018667995.1 Candidatus Latescibacterota bacterium | reverse complement strand
TGACATATCCCATAGCAAGAACAATAAGTATGATGATCCTGTAACGCACGATTGGTTCCTCTATCTGACTATTTTCACAAGGCGCAAGCCGATGTTATGGACATAATATCCCTGCAGTCTGCCCTCACGTTCTTCTGTTCGAATTCTGTCCGCAGGTACAATCCAGCTGCCGCCCCTGAATACACGGCGTATCCCAGTTTGGGCCCCAGTTGGGTCCGTAACCGTACGCGAAGGGTAGGCGCCAATTCGATCCCGGCACCATTCCCACACATTGCCGTACATGTCATACAGACCCCACGCATTTGGCCGCTTTTGCCCAACGGAATGGGATTTCTTACGGGAGTTTCCCGCATGCCACGCCACGGAATTCAGTGCAGGTTTCTGGTCTACGGCACCGCCAGCACGTGCTGCATATTCCCATTCCGCCTCGGTGGGCAATCGGTAGGTCAGCCGTCCCTCGAACTGATTGATCCTACGCAGAAAGACCTGTACGTCATCCCACGAGATGGTCTCTACAGGCAGCTTGTCGCCCTTGAAATGACTGGGATTTTCGCCCATGATCGCCTTCCACTGCGCCTGTGTGAGTTCATACTTGCTCAGATAGAATGGTTTTGTTATATGGACAGTGTGGACGGGTTGTTCATCGGCATCACCGTTCTCCGAACCCATATCAAAGGAACCTGGCGGTATCATCACGAATGACATGCCATTCGAATCTGTAATTTCCTTGTCCATGGCTTCCCAGGCAATTTGCTCCGCGCTGGTTTCCTCCGGCTGATTAGATGCCCCAGTCTCAGACTGGGGCGTGACTGCTCCTCCACGATCCTTGGATGCATCTTCTCCACAGCCGATGCCTACCACTACGACGAGTGCGGACATAGCCCATGCACCGAAAAGTTCTCGAACGTACTTCATCGTACTAACTCCCTTTCTGCCTTTCCTGCCACTCCACCTGTAGAGGGTCGGGTATGGAATATGGTTTCGCCTGCTGTTCATGGAGCCATTCTGCCAGATAGTGATCCATCTGATTCACCGTTTCAGGTTGTTCGTCTCGAAGATTCCTGGTCTGGTAGGGGTCCTTCTCCATGTCATATAGTTCTACGGGATCAAATGTGTATCCAAAGTTATCGTAGGTGCGCGTCATGAGATTGCGAGGCGTACGTACCGTTCTCTGCAGCGCATACAAACCGTGTCCCCAGACAAGGTAGTCATGAAGTTTGCAGCTGCCAGTCCCCATACCATCGGCGAATGATCTACCGTCATAGAATTCGGGAATCTGGCCGCCGGTGAGTTCGATGAGTGTGGCTACAAAATCTACGTTGTAGAGGTAATCCTCGCATACCGAACCCGGGGTAGTGACTCCCGGCCAGTGGATGATCAACGGCACTTTATTGATACATTCATCGGCACAGACATGATCACCGTAGACTCCGTGCTCCCCCATGGCCTCGCCATGATCAGCAGATATGATGACCACGGTCTCATCCAGAACGCCCTGAGCCTCCAGGGCATCAAGCACCCGACGAATCTGGTGATCCGTGTAGGCAATTTCCGCATCATAGCCGGTAACCATGTGTTCGAAGTCTTCACGGGTCCCGATCGTGTCTGGCATATTCGGAGTCGGGCTTTTGGCTCCGTTTGGAAATAGATTGGCCGCCGTAAACCAACCATTTATGTCCTGTTGCCCTCTGATGGCCGCGTTATCGGGCCAGTCGCCCGGTACCGGGTGCTCCCTCATACGGTCAAACCACTGTTGATCCACATTGTAAACACGGTGGGGATCCCAGTAATTAATGTATAGAAAGTAGTCATCCCTGGCTCCGTTGTTCTCAATCCATCTCAGAACCGGCTCATTCACCTCTTCCGCTGATTCCGACCCCGTGTGCAGACTCGGGGAATGGTATTCCGTCCATCCCATGCTGAACCACGTAGCACAGTGACGCGGTGCAAAATTAGAGAAGCATACAGTCTCAAGCCCATTCTGACGAAGTTTTCGTTGTACCAACTGGTTGCGGTCATCTGGACCACCATATAGCTGCTCGCGAATCGAAAGTTGAGAAGCGGGCCCGCCATGGGTAACGACACCATTGTTGATTCCATACCGGCCCGTTATCCATCCATGTCGGGACGGCATGCAAGGCGAATCCGCACAGTAGTAATGATCAAAACGCATCCCCTGTGACGCAATTTTGTCAATGGTCGGCGAGGTAGGTCGTCCATAGCCGTAACACCCCAAATGGTCAGGTCGCAGACTATCGATATCGAAGTAGAGAATTCGCATGGCTAACTCCGTTTAGGTAACCAGGGCACGTTGTTCGATCAGGCCGGTTGGGCATGGGTGACGGGTATTTCCTTCATGGCATTCAGGAACTTGGCCACATCGTCCTCAGAATTGTACAGATGTGTAGACACGCGAGCGCGTCCGACACCGCCGTAGCTCCCCCAGATATAGATCCCCTTTTCCTCGAGGGCATCTGTGACCTGCTTTATGTTTTCTGCCATGAAACAGACGTTTCCCGCGCTGTGTTCCGATTCTCTGGGTGTCATCATCTCCCAGCCCAAATCATTGAGACCTTCCCATACCTGACTACTCAGACCAAGAACATACTTCTCAATGGACGGAATTCCAATTTCGAGAAGGCGTCCCAAGGCGTTGTCCAGAATGTAAACGCTGATAAATCCTTCGTTTCCAGGCTCAAATCGGCCTGCATCCGGACGCGGAGTATAGGCGCCGGGCTCGTTCCATTCAGGAATCGAGAGGGGCGTGTGCCATCCAAGGAACGGGGGCTCGAGATCGGGTAGGCTTGCCCGGTTCCAGTAGAAAATACCGGCCCCATGGACTCCGAGCAACCATTTGTAGCAGCTGGATACCAGGGTGTCCGCGTGATAGGCCTCAACTGGAACCACACCAGCGGCATGAGTCGCGTCGACGTGGAGCAAGGCGCCCTTGCTGTGGACGAGGTCCGCCAGCTCGGACAGCGACAGACGCTGTCCCGTGAAATAGCTCACGTGGCTGATGGCTACCAGACGCGTATTTTCATCCATGGCCGCATCGATATCTTCCAGGTTTATAGACCAATTTCGGTTCTTTACGATCCGCACCTCAACTCCAATTTTCTCCAGACGCTTCCAGGGGAGGACATCCGAAGGGAACTCCACATCTGCCACGATGATATTGTCACCAGACTTCCATGGTAGAGCATGGGCCAGGAGATTTACACCTTCGGAGGAATGCGCCAGCAGCGCGATTTCTTCAGCGTCCACATGCAGCAATTGGCCGATTTTGGATTTGCATTGCTGGGAAGTAGATTCAAATCGCTCACGACTCTCCTCCCCCCAGACTTTATCGCCCATGAAGCGATTGACCGCATTCGCATGCGACTTTAGCATTGGCGTCTCGCCACCGGCGCACAGGTGGGTAAGACCTTCGAGTCCAATGAAGTCAGAAGTGGGTATTAGCATTATCTCGCCTCCGTACATTTGAACAGCCCGACAACGAAATCTCCTGGCGATTCCAGGAGTCGGTTCTTACAGGAGATCGGCCAGATGCGTGGCGAGCCGTTTGTGGTAGCCCCGGGACATATTACCGGTTCTATCCATTCGCAAAGATCAATCGATCCCGTCTCTGATTTGGTATTGAAATGTGCTGGCCTGTGTTGACGCTCTCTATGGCCGCAAACCCGACCTCGTGAACGGCCGCAAAATCATCATTGGTGCAATCTGGCAGAGCACCACCGTCGAGATACCGGGCAATCTGCTCGTATGCCACAGCAAAGACACTCTTATTTTCGGGCATTTCGGCCGACAGATCAATTGGAGTACGATCAC
>JABIQT010000022.1 GCA_018667995.1 Candidatus Latescibacterota bacterium | reverse complement strand
GCGGACTGGCATGGATTGACCGGGAGGCAATTCAGCCTGGTGGGGAATCTATCGAACGAACCGAAGCCCACATGGAACAGATCTATTACATCCTCGGCGGGATTGGGACGGTAATCCTCAATGGCACCATGAATCACGTTCGGGAAGGCGATATGATTCATATACCAGTGGCCACTCCGTATGCGTTCTCCTGCACCGGCAGCGATTGGCTCACCAGCCTGATTGTTGGAGGATGATTTCATCGTCAACGCGATTTTTCGATCTGTGCGGGACAAGCATTGCGAAAGACAGATATCAATCGAATTAGGTAGAAGACAACACCAAACAGGAGCATTTATTGCTGCGCGTTAAAGATGACCTACAGGCCATTGAGGCTCAGACATTGGCTCCGTACGCAGTCAAGAGCGCTGAAAGTCATGGCAGGCGCCACACGGAGGCGGAGGATCCACTCCGAACGCCCTTTCAGAGAGATCGCGATCGCGTCGTGCACTCAAAAGCGTTTCGACGGCTCGAGTACAAAACACAGGTTTTTGTCTACCACGAGGGCGATCACTACCGGACCCGGTTAACCCATACCATGGAGGTCGCCGGTGTATCCCAGACTATAGCGCGCAGTCTCGGTGTCAACCAGGATCTTGCCGTCACGGTAGCACTTGCACATGATCTGGGTCATCCTCCGTTTGGCCACGCTGGCGAACGTGCGCTGAATTCTCTCATGGAAGCCCATGGTGGTTTCGAACACAACAAACAGAGCCTGCGTGTTATCGACTATCTGGAATGGCGGTATCCCGACTTCTCAGGTCTGAATCTGACGTGGGAAACGAGAGAAGGGATTGTAAAACACAATACCCCCTACGATACTCCGGATCCTGAGGATTTCGAGCCAGGTAAACGCAGCTCCGTCGAGGCACAGATTGCCAATCTGGCGGACGAAATCGCATACAATACCCACGATCTGGATGACGGATTGACCGCAGGATTCATCGAATTGGATCAGTTGAGCGACTTGGAAATATGGGACGACACGCTTCAGGAAGCTGCCAGAACTGCTAATGACGTGGACGACACGCGCAAGAAATACCAGATTGTGCGAGCTCTGATAAACCAGCAGATCACGGATGTGATTCACACAACTGAGAACAAACTCCTGGTTCAAGAGGCTCGTGCGGTTGATGATATACGAAATATAGATTTCGATGTGGTCGATTACAGCGAAGAGATGCGACGTAAGAATCGCGAACTACGACAGTTTTTACGTGAGAATTTCTATCAGCATTTTCGTGTTGCCCGAATGTCACGCAAGGCCACCCGGTTTCTGGAGGACCTCTTTCAAGAGTACATGGAGGATATCCGTCAGCTGCCGCCAGCCGCTCTCAGGGATCTTGATAGTCTGCCGCAGGAGCGAATTGTCTGCGACTACATCGCGGGTATGACGGATCGTTATGCGCTGGACGAACACAAGAAGTTATTCGATCCCTACCAACGGGTTTGAGGAATGGAATGAAGAAAGTAATCATAGATTGCGATCCCGGGCACGACGATGCGCTGGCCATTCTACTGGCCGCAGGGCATTTGGACGTGCTTGGCATCACTACTGTAGGTGGGAATCAGACGCTGGAGAAGGTCACCAACAACACACTGAAAATTCTGGAGTGCGCAGAGCTCACCCACATTCCAGTTGCACGTGGAATGGGGGAGCCTCTGATGGCCCCTCGCATAGATACTTCTGACATTCACGGTCCGGATGTCCACGGCACCACCGGTCTGGACGGCCCGGAACTCCCGGAGCCTGACATTTCCATCATAGCAAGTCACGGTGTTGACTTCATTGTTGATACTGTGATGTCCACGAATGATGTTACATTGATACCGACTGGGCCCCTGACCAACGTAGCGTCAGCATTACGACGAGAACCGAGGATCAAGGACAGGTTGGCGGGCATAAGTCTGATGGGTGGTAATTTAGCGATCGGAAATGTGACAGCGACGGCTGAGTTCAATATTTATGTCGATCCGCTGGCCGCGCATATCGTATTTTCGAGCGGGGTGCCCGTTAAAATGTGTGGTATTAACCTCACTCGGCAGGTCATGGCCACGGATGTTGAGATTGGAAGAATTCGTTCCCTCAATAACAGGGTTGGCACATTCGTGGCAGATCTACTGGACTTTTACGTAGGATCTATCAAACGACTCTATGGTCTGCCGGGAGGAGCGCTTCACGATCCTTGTGCGGTGGTACCGCTGATCAACCCACAAATGATCCAGTTCGAACCTATGCGCGTTGCTATTGAGCGATATGGTGAACATACAACTGGCATGACAGTCTGCGACTATCGCCATCTGCAAGACAGCGGGAATGCAGACTTTCGCACGATAGCACGACGAAAGGGCGCACCGCCCTATACGGACGTCGGACTAAAGATCAACCGGGATCGGTTCTTCGATCTACTGATCGAAACGCTCGCGACATATCCCTGACTACGAGGACTGTGCCCCCCGTCGGCCCGCACGGAATACATGTGAGAATGTCATCCATAGAATCTTAAATCCAGCCTTAACAGCCCCGCCGAATGTACCCGTGATTTTGGATATTCCGATACGGTGCCGGTAGGATACCGGGATGTCAACGGTCTTGTAATTCCATTTTGCGGCCTTGATCTGCATTTCCACGGTCCATCCAAAATTCCGATCCTGCATGTCCAGATCCATTAACCGGTCGAAGCGTATTGCCCGGAATGGGCCAAGGTCCGTATATCGAGCTCCGTAGAGGATCCGGATGATCCGGGGTACCATGAAATTACCGATGAGGGACTGTATGGGTAACGCCCCCGGCTCCCTTGTTCCAAGCATACGTGAGCCGATTACCATGTCGTAATCCCGGTCCACGATGGGTTCAATCAAAGCGGGCATCTCCTCTGGGTGGTCGCTGAAATCACCATCGAGGAAAACGATGATGTCCGGTTGCTGGAGCCGAGCCTGCTCAATGCCTCGCAGGCAGGCCGCACCGTATCCCCGCTGCGGCTCATTAACCACTACCGCACCTTTTTCGCTGGCCACACGGGCCGTTCCATCCGTAGAACCATTGTCCACAACTACAACCTGAGATACCAGTTTTTCTGGAATTGCATCCAGGACCAGGCCTATGGACTGTTCTTCGTTGAGAACAGGAATAATAACTACGATGTTCGGCGATTCGATTTCGGTCAAAGGGCGCGTCTCTCTGGTGGAACCAATCGGCAAAATAAGTACCTTATTCACAGTTTTTCAGGCAATCTATAAATATCGACAAACGTTTAGGGGTGCAACCTATATCCTGTATTAAAATCTTGACAACCCCCCAATATGTAGTAATATACATCGAATTCTACTTAATCTCCGTTTAGCAGTTGTTACTCATATTTCATAATGACGTGATCTCGTTATTTGATCACGTCCGGTCCCAAGATACACGGAATCCGCTTCATGCGCCTTTCTCATCTGGAAATCGTCGGATTTAAGTCATTCTCCAGCAGGCTTGGCCTCAAGCTGAGTGACGGAATCACGGCCGTTGTAGGGCCAAATGGTTGCGGAAAGTCCAACATTGTCGATGCCATCCGATGGGTGCTCGGGGAACAGCGGGCCACAGCTCTTCGCGGAGATCGGATGGAGGACATCATCTTCAACGGCACCGCCAGCCGCAAGCCTCTTGGAATGGCGGAAGTCTCGCTGACAATTGATAACAAAGAGCAGCTACTGCCCATAGAGTACAGCGAAGTCACCATAACAAGACGATATTTCCGGTCCGGTGACAGTGAGTACCAGCTGAATAAAGTGCCCTGCCGTCTCAAGGATATCACCGATCTGTTGCTGGACACAGGCATGGGTACCCATGCCTACTCCATTATCGAGCAGGGCATGGTTGATGCCATTGTTAATGGCAGTCCCATGGATAGGCGCCAGCTTCTTGAGGAAGCCGCGGGCATCAACAAATATAAAACACGAAGAAGACTCGCCCGACGCAAGCTCGAAAGTACCGAACAGGATCTGGTCCGTATTGCGGATATTCTGGAAGAAGTGGAGCGCAATGCGAGTGCCCTTCGACGTCAGGTGTGGAAAGTCGAGCGCTACAATCGATTGACCCAAGACCAGAAAGACGTCGAATTGGCCTGCGCCTATCATGAATACATGGCTGTTCGTCAGAATACCGAGCCGATCAGAACGAAGATCGAAGCACTATTGAAGGAGAAAGAGCAGCTTGTCACGCAAATATCCAGTGCCGAGTCCCGGGTTCAGACCCGCTTATTGGAGTTGACGGAGAAGGAACAGACGTTGAACGCCCGGCAACAAGAGGTGAATTCCTGCGATCAGCAGATCAATGCCCTCAACGAAAAAGTCGCGGTAGACCGGACAAAACGAGCGAATCTTGAGCAGCGTATGGAGGTGTCCGCCCGGGAGAGTCAGACGTTGCGTATCGAGCTGGCACAGATAAGCGAGCAACTTGAGCTCGCGGAGAATGAGCTGAGCGGATTGGCTGGCAAATTGGAGATGGCTGAGCGGTTATCCCAGACGAAGGAGAAGGAATCGACGGCTTTTGCTCGGACCGTGGCGGAGGGCAAAGAAAAAGCACGCGTTATGCAGAGGCGCCGATATGAGATGATTCAGCAGCAAACTGAAACGCGTGGCCAGGTAAATACTATAGATGCGCGATTGTCAGAATTGGGAAAACGGCAGGCGCAGCTTCAGCAGGCCCGAGAGACCGTAACCGATGAACTTGCCATTGCGGAACGTCAATCCGCCGATGCCCGCAAGGCTCTTAGTGAGGCGTCCCAGACGCTGGACGAGAATCTGGCTCTAAAGGTCGTTCTCGATAATGATATACAGACCAGACAGCAGCGTCGCGAGGAGTCCCGTAACCGGAAAGCCGACCTGGATACCCAACTCGCAACGCGCGAGAGTGAGCATGGGCTCCTTGTTCAGATGCGCCAGCGCTATGAAGGGTACGGAAAAGGAGTGCGGGCGCTAATGGCGGAAGGGCCAAATATTGAAGGGCTGCGTGGTACACTGGCAGAGGAAATGACGGTCGACGCCCCATATGCCTCGGCTGTTGAAGCCTATCTTGGTGAAGCGCTGCAATTCATTATTGCCTCCTCAACCGAGGCAGCACGTTCGGGCATCGAGTACCTGCGTGGCGCGGAAGAAGGCAAAGCGTCGTTCCTTCTGCTTGACCGTCTCAATGGCCGCGATACTCCGCCCCAATTGCCATACGCCGGTCCAGAAGTGATTGGCTCTCCCCTACAGTTTGTCAAAGTCTCAAAAGCGCTTCAACCCGCGGTTCAGCATTTGCTCGGACGCGTGGTACTGGTAAACGACCTCGATGCGGCGCTCAGAGTGGCCAGCGAGTTCAATGACGATTCTGGATGGGAACTGCTTACGCCGGACGGACTAATCGTGGATCCAGTCGGCGTATTGACGGGCGGAGTAGGTGGTGATGATGATACCAACCTCCTGAGTCGTACGGCCAGGATCGAGGTGCTGGAGACGGAGTTGGCGAGCTTCACGGAGGAGAGAGACGCGCTGGAGGAGGAGATTGCTGCCATAGCCGAGGCACTCAATGGGCTGCTCCAGAAACGCTCCGCTCTGGATCAATTGCTGGAAGAGACCCAGCGAAGCAAGTCGAGTATGGAGAATAATGTCAGCCAACTTGCGTATCAGGTGAAGCAGTTGACCGAACAGAAAACCACGATTGAGGGGGACGCGACAGGTATCGATCAACAGATCGTATCTGCTCGAGCGCAGCTCGAAAAGCTCAAATCAACGCTATCCGAACTGGAGAGGAACCGTGAGGATGCGGAAGATTCAGATCGCGAAGCTCAGGAAACCCTCGACGAACTTGAGGCCCGCGGTCGTCGTCTTGCTGAGTCCTCGCAGGAGGCCCGTGTAGCGCTTGTGGCTCTGGAGGGACGTGGGAACGAGCTACGCACAACGACGGAGCATTTGAGGCAGCGATCTGACGGACATACGAAGATGCTGGATCAGAGACAGACAGAACTGACGGGAGCCACCGGTCAGGTCGCGGAGCTGAAGTCCTTACTCGAAGTGGGAGAGGCCGACTACAAGGTTCTCTATGCCGAGCGCCGAAAGAAGGAGGCCGCGAGAGACGAGGTAGCAACAGAGTACAGATCTCTGGGGGACGAAAATAAGACTGCGCAGTTCACGATACAAGAGACTCGCAAGACGCTTGAAAAGGTTCAGGAGCAGATCCACAAAGAAGAGCTCCAGGACGCCGAGTTGTATACACGCAGCAACGAGATCAGGAAATCTTTGATTCAGCAATTTGAGACAGACCCCGAGAACATTGAGGAAATCCCAGTCGTTCCCGGAATGGACGTGTTCGATATGGATAAAGCGCGCACCATGGTGACTGATATTCAGCGGAGAATAGAGGCACTTGGAGCACTGAACCTAGCGGCGATTGAGGAATATAACGCTGCCAAGGAGCGCCTTGATTTCTTGACGCAGCAGCGGGATGATCTCATTGAGGCTAAGGAGAACCTGGACAAGACGATTGCCCGAATGAACCGCGCCGCGCGTGCGAGGTTTCTGGATACCTTTGAAGAAGTCCGACGCAACTTCATGACTACGTTCGAGG
>JABIQT010000653.1 GCA_018667995.1 Candidatus Latescibacterota bacterium | reverse complement strand
GCCGAGATCGATTCCAATAATGCGTCCAAAACCTCGGACGTATCTGCTTTTGTCATCCCGGTTGTCTGAGCGATCCGCGCCACGATATCGGCCTTCGTCATGTGATACTCCTTAGCATGAAAGAACGTCCCTTATCAACGAACTTCATTTCATGAGATAAGGGCGACCGTTCGGTATTCCGAGCTTCGGTTACCGGAGCCGGTACTCAAGAAAAACAGAGGTCGGGGCCTGAAACACCGACTCCATGTTCTCAACCATAAGATCGAAAATACTCTTCTTCTTTGGCTTCACAACGTTGGGTGTGCCTGTCATTCCGGACATATCCGCCGCAAGAATCAGGGCATCTTGATACGTGCCAAGACGGTCCACCAGCCCGAGGCCTTTGGCTTGATTACCTGTAAACACACGCCCATCTGCTACTTCCAAGACTTCAGAGCGAGTCAACGGACGGCTGTTCACAACAACGTTGACGAACTGCTCAAATGTGTCGTCAACGACTGCCTGCATGTGACCGCGTTCTTCCGTAGTCATTTTTCTCGCTGAGGAACCGATATCTTTGTGAACACCACTCTTAATTACCTGCCAGTCTATGCCAATTTTGTCATATAAGCCGCTGGCATTCGGTACTTCAAAGATGACTCCAATGCTCCCCGTTAATGTTCCCGGATTGGCCATAATGGTGTCCGCGGCGCAGGCGACATAGTAGCCACCTGAAGCAGCCACACTCCCCATGGATGCGATTATGGTTTTTCCTGCTTGGCGGGCCAGATTGAGAGCTTCGTAGATTTCCTGCGTCGGTGCGACCACTCCACCGGGGCTGTTTATTCGGAGTACAATTGCCGGTATGGAACTATCTTCTCTGTAACCGACTATCTGAGCCACAACCTCATCGGCATCACTAATCACACCGTTAATCTCTACAACACCGATACGATCCCCGGTGGCATAGGAAAAATCGCTTTCATCGCCTACTAATGCGGCAATAACTACCAAGCCGATGATGCCCATCACGGCCAAGGCACCGCCTGCAAGAGCAAATCCGATGATCCAGTCAATTTTTCTGGCCATAATCACCCTGCAAAGACAGAAAACACTATGTCACCGTTATCGGAAACAGAGTATCGAAAGGCCGTGAAAACCGTGTCAGATTATCGTTGGAATATGGCCAAAAATACGAGCACAGTATATCAGGTAAGGTTTGGAATGTCAATGACTTTTTTGGATTTCGAGGGGGATCTAAACAGGGGGCCAGATGGGCCCAATTACGACAGTTTCTGACCCTCATTTTGGCAGGTGAATTGTGAGTTTATCACCAGGATATATGCGAGATCGTCGGGTGAGATTGTTCGCGGCTTGAATCGAGCTGACAGTCACATCGAATTTTCTGGCGATATCCCAAAGCGTATCTCCACGAAGGATGGTATAGTTGATGGACTTCTTTCCGGTAGGTACACTGGACCCCGTGGAATTTGAAGCAACGGAGTTTGGTATCCAAATTGATATTGATTGACCCGCCATGAGGTCCCTGGGGTCCCTCAGGTCATTCCATGATTGAATAGCCCGAATCGGAACCCCATACCGTCGGCCGATTCCTTCAAGATTATCTCCCCTTCGCACCCTGTAGGAAATCTTGTTATGAGTCTTAGAATCAGGTACTGGGTACGGTGCCACGGGCTGCCTGCTTCTCGCAACCTTAGTGGAGGATCTGGTCGATGGAGGACTGGACCTGCGTTGACCATAGCTTGGTATGAACAGCGCTTGTCCTATTTTCAACCTATCGGGGCGCCGTATTTCGTTCTCGGCTATTATGTCGTCGGCGAACACCTGGAATCGCCGGGCGATTTTCAGGATGTTGTCACCACGCCTAACCGTGTAGACAATAATGTCCCCCGGGTCGGGACCGGGCTCCACGATGCCGGCCCAGCTCATATAGGAGCGTCTGTCACCTACAGGAACCTTGAGCATGTAGCCACCTGCGGGCACTCGCCACTTTCTCAGTTCTGGATTCAGAGCCTTCAGCTGTTCGGGAGTCACTTTCATCCCCTCGGCGATAGACCTAAGTTGGAGGCTCTGATCAACCGCCACCGTCTCGTACGTTACCGGAAGTGTTCTTTGGGGTTGAATGCCGTACGCGGACGGATCCTTGCTGATGATTGCTGCTGCGTGAACAAGGGATACATAGGACATGACTTGTGGCGAGAGATTCAGCGACCATACATCCGAGGTTCCAGTTTCCCCCATGGCAGTCTGCACAGGTTCAAGGCCGGCGTAATGGGCAGCCAGGACCAGGTTCCAGTCCTTGAGATGTTTGTACAACGCCTTAAAGTGGCGTGCAGCAGCCCAGGTGGCTTTCTTGGGGTCCAGCCGTTCGTCGACCCAGCTGGTTCTCCTTAGCCCGTAGTCTTTCGACGTCGGTAGCGATAGCTGCCACAGTCCTGCGGCCCGTCGGTCGGAGAATGCCCGGGGTTGATAACCACTTCCGATCATAGCTGCGTATTCCAGGTCGCCTGGAATGCTTTCGCGCTGAAACACAGATCGGATCAATGGTGCGTAGAGATTACTAAGATTGAGCCAGGAGGTAAATCGGTAGGATCCATCCGTGCGAAGCAGGTTTATGGCAGATACTACGTGGTCATTCAGCAGAATGGGAATATCGAAGTTTGCGGGGTCAGACATAACCGCATCAACGGACTGATCTACTTCTCCGGACGCTGAAAGTTTCAGAAGTTGATCAAAGCCGGACTGCACACCCAGCTCCTCTGCGAACAGAGAATCCGGCTCCACGGTGTACGTTACGGACGGCGCATTGTGGCTTAATACTATTGAGAGTAGGGCTTCTGTCTCGGAGCGCAGGATCCTGCGCTCCTCAGAAATCCACCGCGGAATGGAGGCAAAATCGGGCCTCCATAGTAGCGACAATGCGCGATCCAGTTCCAATTCTGCGAGTTCCCATTGTTCATTTTCAACAGCGCTCTTGCCGGCCAAGTAATGCAGCCCGGCAACAGATATGGCATCTGGAGCTAGTGTTTCTGTCTCAATGGCAGATTTAGTATTCCTAATTGTCGCCAAAGGCGCACACGACAGGAAGAGGATCAAGCAGAGAGAGATGTAATTTATCTTCGAGGGTGTCATCATGGAAAGCGGGTCATCCCTGATAACGACTGCGATAGAGAACCGGCCACTTGTACCTGGCTGGTGGTGTGAGGAGTATGGAGCAGAGCGGGATCGAACCGCTGACCTCGTGAATGCCATTCACGCGCTCTCCCAACTGAGCTACTGCCCCGAACGCCGGCTAAATTACGAGTGGGAGGCGCTGATGTCAAGAGAAAACTGGCCCTGATTCGAGGTCGAAGAAGCGGCACTTTAGAGTCTGATTTCGCTACTGTCTCCGGCGCTTGCGAGAGATTCTTGGATGCTTC
>JABIQT010000651.1 GCA_018667995.1 Candidatus Latescibacterota bacterium | reverse complement strand
CTGTTGAGATATCGGATGCCCATGTGGTCGTTGTCCACCCTGATGATGAACATCTTAGGCGAGTAAACCGGCGATTGGTAATAAATGCAGTTTCTTCATTATCTCATATTTTACGTCGAACAGTGACACTCTACTACGTGGCTGGTTACACCTGTGGCGAGGTCAGTCATCGATTGAACGTCCCTGTTGGAACCGTTAAGCGTCGCCTGTCGGATGCCCGTAAGCAGCTGAAAACTGTGATGAAAAATTGGTATCAGATTCCTCGAAACGGCTCCAAGTGGATACTGGACTATTAAGGAGTACCATTTAGATGTCTCAACCCCCTTCCCAACCACCTCGTAACGAGAAAAACGACAAGAAACAGGCTTCCCCCCGTAGGCCCAGAACGTTGGCTATCTGGTTACTGCTGATTCTCGTTGCGATGTTCGCATCTCAGTTCCTAGCCCGCTCTGGCGAGGAAGCTGTCACAATTACCTATTCCGAGTTTCAGAACCTGCTTCAATCGGATAGTATTGAACAGGTAACCATCACAGAAAAGCAGATAACCGGCCGCCTGAAACGTGCCGCCTCGACGGTAGTTGATGGGCGGGGGATTGAGTACATAGATTTCACACTCTTCATACCATTTGAAGATACAGATCTGCTTGGTGAGATGATGGCAAGGGATGTCATCGTAGACGCCCAGCCTGACTCACCAAATTGGGTGAGTTACCTACTCTCCGCGTTACCATGGCTTCTTCTGATTGGGTTCTGGATTTTTATACTTCGGCAGATGCAAAATGGCCAAAAAGGGATGTTCTCATTTGGCAAGAGCAAACATAAACTGATCACGGGTGATCGCCCATCGGTCACTTTCGATGACGTCGCCGGCGTGCCAGAAGCAAAGCGGGATCTCGAGGAAATCGTTGAGTTTCTGAAGACCCCCGAGAAATTCCACACTTTGGGAGGCAGAATTCCTAAAGGTGCGCTACTCTTGGGGCCGCCAGGCACGGGAAAGACGCTGCTCGCCAGAGCCGTTGCCGGTGAAGCCGGTGTTCCTTTCTTCAGTATGAGTGGATCAGATTTTGTTGAGATGTTTGTGGGCGTGGGAGCCTCTCGTGTACGTGACCTCTTTGAACAGGCAAAGCAGAACTCTCCATGCATCATTTTCATTGACGAAATCGACGCCATTGGCCGACATCGGGGCGCGGGCCTTGGTGGCGGCCACGATGAGCGTGAACAAACGCTTAACCAGTTACTCGTTGGGCTGGATGGATTCGAATCTACGGACGCCATTATAGTCATCGGTGCCACAAATCGTCCGGATGTACTGGATCCTGCCCTTTTGAGACCCGGCCGATTTGATCGTCATATCGTCGTTGATCAGCCCGACGTAATCGGGCGAGAGAAGATCCTTGGCATTCACATTAGAAATCAGAAAGTCCCGGTAGACGACTCGGTAAAGCTCGACGAACTTTCGAAGGGTGTACCGGGCATGTCTGGTGCTGATCTGGCCAACATGGTCAACGAAGCTGCATTGCTGGCCGCACGAAAAAACCATGAAAACGTGACCCATCTTGATTTTGAGGAAGCGAAGGAAAAGTTGATGATGGGTGCGAAGAGACACATGGTTATCAGTGACGACGAGCGTGAAATCATCGCCTATCACGAAGCCGGCCATGCTATGCTTATGGAATATATTGAAGAATTTGATCCGCTATTGAAGGTGACCATTTTGCCTCAAGGCCGAGGACTCGGTGTGACCATGCCTTTGCCCGAAGAACGCAAACTTATGTCGAAGCAGTTCTGCTTGGCATCTATGGCCGTCGCTCTGGGAGGTCGTGTCGCGGAGAAATTGATTTTCGACGAGCTGACTTCAGGTGCCTCAAACGACATTGAGAAAGTTACCGCAATCGCCCGCCACATGGTGTGCGAATGGGGAATGAGTGAAAAACTGGGCGCCACAGCCCTGGGTGAAAAAGAGGGTGAGGTCTTCCTCGGTAAGGATATTGGTCACCGTGCCAATTATGGGGAAAACACGGCGGAGATTATCGACACTGAAATTCGAGCCCTGGTGCACAGCTCTGAGCTTCGGGCCACAGAAATACTGACGGAGCATATGGAACAGATGCATGCCGTCGCAAAGGCGCTTCTGGAGAAGGATTCGCTCACTCGCGATGAAGTACTTGCCCTGCTGTATCCTGGGGAGTACGAGGTTGCTACCGTTGCAGTCGATGAGACGACCGCAGTTAGAGCAGATGAAGAGCCGGCTGGGGCGAACGAAGATAACGAGCAGACGGA
The DNA here is from genome assembly GCA_018667995.1 of Candidatus Latescibacterota bacterium. GTDB lineage: Bacteria > JAAXHH01 > JAAXHH01 > JAAXHH01 > JABIQT01 > JABIQT01. The sequence continues at coordinate 7,464 of JABIQT010000651.1, read as the reverse complement.
AGTATTAGAGGAAGATGTTTCCACGGTAGCCAGCGGGGACGAGGCTGAACCGGCTTCCTCAGAAGAAGTCACAGAGGACGAGCCGTCCACCGCGGCCAATATGTAGCGAGATTGATCAGACACCAATTTTCCAAAGCCACGGCACCAACCTGCCGTGGCTTTTCCTTTGTGCATCCGAGAAGGATTCTATATAAGGATTCTATATATGGAAGTGATCGTGGTTGCCACCGTAGAACGGTATCGAAAACTAGCCTCGACACGCATCCAAACAAAAGATTCCGTTATTGAGATCGGCTGTTCCACTGGCGAGACTACGCGGCTGTTGGCGCCAAGGGCCAAGAGTGTACTGGCCATAGACTGTTCCGAACAGATGGTTCACAAGACGCGAGAGCCATTCTGTGCCTTCGATAATGTTCAGATTGAAAAGGCAGATGCCCGGGATACAGAATTGCTGGCGCGGTCCATGCCTGCCCCTGATGTAATCTTCTTAGATGTGGGAGGAAACCAACAGTTGGATAAAATCGCAACCATACTGAGGGGCCTCATGCGGACCTACCAGCCGCGACTGTTGGTAGTGAGGAATGAGGAGTTGGCAACGTTCACCGGCATGATCTGTGATGTGGAACGTATCGAATCGAAACCTACATTCATCAAGCCGAACCTTCGTGGGATCTGCGATGACGCAGAAGTGGTTTCTCCACTCATGGATCTGTCAGATAGCCATCTAGTCAGCAACAGAGCCTACGCCATTCGAAGACTCAAGAATCACATCCACAACGCCGATGTTTACGATCGCATAGTAGCCATGAAGGCCGATTCCTCGCCAACGATCAGTCGAATAGCTCGGGGCATCCTAATTAACCATGAAGAAGGGTAAGACATGAGTCTTCTCAGGCTTCACAATGTATCCAAAGGCTATGATGGACAGGTGATTCTCAGAGAGGCCTATTTTCGGCTATCAAACGGTGAAAAGATCGGCTTGATCGGAAAGAATGGATCAGGCAAAACCACGCTTCTCCGACTGATTCTGGGATGTGAGCTGCCGGATAGCGGTACCGTATCAGTTGACGATGGACTCAATGTCGGCTATTTCTCTCAGTTTTCTGAACTCAGTGAGGACGACTCCATCGACTTAATTCTCGAGGAGATCTTTCAACATATCCACAGAACCGAATCTGAACTGGCAGAAATAGGGGAGCAACTCTCCCAAAACGAATATGAGGATGGGCGGTTAAAGGATCTATTGGCAAGGCAGGCGCGACTGCTGGATGTTATGGACCGTGAAGGCGGTTGGACCTACCGTAATCAGATCGATTCTGTTCTATCCCAATTGGGATTTTCAGCCCTCCATCGTTCTCGTCCGGTCAGAGAACTGTCTGGCGGCTGGCGAAACAGAGCGGCCCTCGCGCAAATTCTGCTGCAACGACCTGATATCCTTCTATTAGACGAACCCACAAATTTTCTGGATTTGCAGGGATTGACTTGGCTTGAAAATTGGTTGAAAAACTTCAGCGGCGGCGTGATACTGGTATCGCATGATCGACATTTTCTCGAACAATCTGCTACGTCGATACTGGAAATAGAAAACTACCATCTTCAGGCGTACGGAGGAGGATACGATTTCTATATCCGCGAAAAATGCAGGAAGATTCGAGCGAAGGAGAAGCAGTTTCTTCATGAAGAAGCCCTGTTGGTTTTTGAGTCTGAAGCCATCAATGACAGACGCGAGGCCATGAAGAACCCCTCTGAACATCTAAAGCGCAAATTGGCGAATATCAAGAAACAGATAGCACCCAGGCCTGTAGACAAGATTGTTACGCGGATCTACGACGGTCTCTATGTCAGCAACAACATATGTCGGATTGATCAGGTCAAGAAACGATACGACGACCAACTGCTGTTCGATAGCTTATCATTTGAAATCCACAGAGGCGACCGACTTGCTATTGTAGGAGCCAATGGGATCGGCAAGTCCACTCTGATCAGAATAATCACACGTACCGAGGCGCCAGATTCAGGTCGCGTGGTTTGGGAAGGTGGGATGAAACCTGCATACTTCAATGAGGCTCTCGACAGATTGGATCCGGACGCAACCATCACACGATATATGAACGTCCGTGGTCTGGCCGAAACGGCCCCTCGAAAACATGTAAATCTATTTCTTAGCCTGCTAAGGTTCTCAGAATTCGACCTGCAGAGAAGGATTCGAGAGCTCTCCGGCGGCGAGAAGGCTCGCGTTGCCCTGGCACAATGTCTGCTCTCCGGCGCTGCCGTCGTGGTTCTTGATGAGCCCACAAATCACCTGGACATCACCGCCACGCAGGCAATGGAGAGAGCGTTGGTACATTTCCCAGGTGCCGTGGTCGTGGCGAGTCACGATCGGTTCTTCATAGATACAATTGCGAATCGCTTGCTGGTCTTTGAAGCACCAGGTCAGCTCCGGACTGTTGATGGAAACTGGACAACCTGGTATGCTCAGCAGGGCATGGACGGGGACAGTGCCGGGTAGGAATCAATCGAATCATTGACATGAGTTACACTGAAGATAGCTGTCGGTAGCGAGATACAGCACCAATAGGCCACTGGCTGAGATTGAGTTAGCACCCGAGGCACACAGTTACATAACGTTACATGGTAAAGCCGTGCGAGTGCGACCTGAACGAGGGTATGGGGCTGTTCTGTCAGGTCGGCTGGGCCAGACTTGATGGCATAGGTGGGGTTCGATGGGATATGGCCGAGAGAATATCACAGCGACGGTACCTCACAGACAATCTGATGTCTTTGATGCTGAAACTTTCCCACAACGATTTAATATGGACAATAAAAAAACCGGCCGATTAGTATTCCGGCCGGTTTTTAGTTTTGCGACGTGAGCGAGACTAGCTCATACCGCTCATTACTTGCTTCAGCGTATCGAGGAATACCTCCGTCTCCTGTTCCGTTCCCGCAGAGACACGGATCCAGTTTTTGAACTCGTCCTGACGACGTCTGCTGATCCAGACTTTACGTTTGCGCATCTCACTGACGACGGGGGCAGACTCCCGTCCTATATTGACCATTATGAAGGTTCCTTGAGATGGCACATAGTCCCATCCCATTTTCTCGAACTCAGCATAACACCGAGCCTTGAAGTCCCATACCACCTGCCTCGACCTCTGAACATGATCCAGGTCACGGACGGCGGCGGCGCCAGCTACGTTCGTCAGCATGCTCGAGCCGCCTGTAAAGTACTTCAACATTTCTGTCTGTATCTTCTGACTCGAAACACAATAGCCCAGTTTCATGGCGGGCATCGCGTAGACTTTCGAAAATGTACGGACAACGGCGATGTTGTCGTACTTGGTCGTAAGCGGTATCGCCGATGGAATGATATCCTGTTCCGCAAAGTGTATGTAGGCCTCATCTACGACAACAATGACGTTCTCTGGAACTTTCTTTACGAACGCTTCGATTTCTTCAGTGGATAATAGCGTACCCGTGGGGTTATTCGGGTTTGTAATAACGACCATTGTTGTCTTGTCCGTGATGGCGGCAGCCATCCCATCCAAGTCATGTTTGTAGCCCGGCGTCATAGGCGCCATAATGGCGTTTACGTCGACACCAAAAATCTCTTTGTAAAACTGGCCTGATCGTGAGATCTGTCCATATCCAAATTCCGCTTCGATCACCTCTCCGCCATTCCGACTGAGATACGCTAGCGTCAGTAGGCCGAGAGCCTGGCTGGAACTCGCTGTGATCAGGATTGGGCCGGGGGCACTACGAAAGAAGCTCTGCTGGGAACCCCGTTCCGGCTTGGGTAGTGTGATTCCATCAAAATCCGCGAGTGCCTGGGTGACATCACGCGACTGCGAACCGTATCTTCCCATTTCAAACAGATGATCTGCGACCGCCTTGATGGCCATCGGTGACGGCCCCAGCGGGTTTTCATTTAGACTCATACGCACGAGTCCCGGATCAACACCAGAACCCTTGATCGTCTCGATGGTCGGCTTTCGCCCAGTCAAAACTTGTTCAGCCAAGGCCAATTGTGAGCTCAGTGCCAGAGCGGCGCCGCCTCCAATTGTTCCCTTAATAAATCCGCGACGGGAAAGGTCAATCTGGTTCAGAAAATCCATGGCATACGCCTCCTGTGGGGGGAATTGGAAACTGCAATACGAATCTTCGATTTCGTAGGATATTCAATTGCTTTCATGTCCAGATACAATCAACACCCATTGGTCCTTTAAAATAAATCTGTCATGAATTCTGTATTCGGTCAAGGACGTTTGTCTTGACACTTATTGGCGACTGATCTTCATTCTGAATTACAGATAAACACATAGGCGCAAGCCATTTCGGACTACGTGCTACAAGCGCCACATTAGAGAGGTCGCTGCGATGAAGATCACAGAGGTGCGGGTAATCCCTGTCATTCAGTTTGTATATGTAAAAATAGTCACGGACGAGGGAATCTATGGAATAGGTGAAGCATCGTTGAGCGGAAGAAACCTGGCCGTGGTAGAGGCCCTGGAGCACCTCAAACCTCTTTTGCTGGGTCAGGATCCTTCACGAATCGAGTTCATCTGGCAGGATATCTTTCGAGGCACTTTCTGGCGCGGGGGACCAGTGATGCAATCGGCTCTCGCAGGTGTAGATATCGCGCTGTGGGATCTAAACGGTAAGGCTCTGGCTGTGCCCACGTACAAGCTGTTAGGCGGTGCGGCGCGTGATAAGGTGCTACTCTACCGGCACTGCGGCGGCAAATCACCCGAGCAGTTGGCCGACACTGGTATGGCCATGCTCGAGGATGGTTGGAAAGTACTGCGGATCTCACCTATTATACCCGAAGTGAACTTCAATGCTCGCATTGGTATTTCCAACGGTATCAATCACTTTACTGCATTACGTGAAGCTATTGGGGAGGTACCGGAGATCATCTTCGAAGTGCATACAAGGCTTAGCCCGATGCAAGCTGTTGAGCTCTGCAATGCAATTGAACCGCTAAGTCCCATGTACGTTGAGGACCCGATTCGATCCGAGAATCCTGGTTCGTTCGCGACCCTCAGATCACACACGAATGTAGCCATTGGAACGGGGGAGCAACTTACACACAAATGGGCCTTCCGTGAGCTTATCGAGCAGGAGTTGATCGACTATCTCAGAGTAGACATCTGTCATAGCGGCGGAATCACGGAGGGCAAAAAGATCGCCGTAATGGGTGAAGTCCACTATCAGGAGCTGGCAACACACTATACCGCGAGCCCCGTGAGTACGGCGGCCATGCTTCACCTGAATCTATCTGTACCTAACTGTGCCGTGCAGGAGCATAACCCACCCCACGGTATCATCGACGAGATCGTTTCATACGATTGGTACATCGAAGACGGTTACATGTTCAGCGGAGGATCGCCGGGACTTGGAATTGATATAGATGAATCGCTTGCGGCAGACAATCCCCATATTCCGGCTGAACCTCCACATTTACGCCGTGAAGACGGATCTGTGCAGGACTGGTGAGAGGCATAGAATCAGGTGACTTCGATCGTCGAGGTAAAGGATCTAACAAAGCACTATCCCATTCGCCGTGGCATACTCCGAAGGACAGTTGGCCATGTGAAGGCTGTTGATGGCATTTCGTTTTCTCTGAATAAAGGGGAAACTCTCGGCCTGGTGGGGGAGTCTGGATGTGGGAAAACTACTGCGGGAAGGTGCTTGATGAGAATTCTCGAGGCAACCGCAGGAAGCGTTCTCTTCGGAGATGCTGGAACTGATATTCTGACTTTGAATCGTAAGCAGATGCGACCTTTCCGTGCTCGCATGCAGATGATCTTTCAGGATCCAAACTCTTCTCTAAACCCCAGGATGACGGTTGGTGATATCGTAGGGGAACCACTCAAGGTCAATAGATTGTGTTCAGGATCAGAACTCGAGGAACGAGTTAGCGCACTGATTCGTTCGGTGGGTTTGCGGTCTGCAGATGCCCGGCGCTACCCTCATGCGTTCAGCGGTGGTCAGCGGCAGCGAATTGGTATAGCCAGGGCACTATCGTTGCATCCAGACCTCATCGTGGCAGATGAAGCTGTATCCGCTCTGGATGTATCGGTTCAAGCGCAGATACTGAATCTGCTGGCAGAACTACGTGAAACATTTGGTCTGACCTATATCTTTATCGCTCATGATCTAAGTGTCGTAAAGCACATCAGTGATCGGGTAGCTGTCATGTACCTGGGGCGAATCGTTGAAATGTCCATGACATCATCCTTATTCAGTAACCCCATGCATCCCTATACTGAGGCCTTGATCTCCGCTGTACCCGTTGCTGATCCCAATATACATAGCCGCAGAACCAGAATACGATTGGCAGGAGACGTACCAAATCCAGTCAACCCTCCGAGTGGCTGCCATTTCCACCCACGATGCAACTATGCCACTGACGTCTGCAGAACAGAAGTTCCCAGTCTCAGGAAACAGGGATTCGGCTTGGTGGCATGCCATCGCAGCGAAGAGTTAGACCTTTCAGGCGTTTGAGCTCGCCGCCAGGTCAAGATCAATCCCCATCAGTAGCTCGTCATAGTATGGTCCTCCGACGCACATTTCCTTGGACGGTCGTCCCTCAATGAGGAATTCTTTCCGTCTATAAAGCTTAACCGCTCGAAGGTTATCCTCACGTACCTTCAAACCGATTTTCTTGGTTACCTCGCCGGACTTAGCCGATGAGATGGGACGGTCTATGAGTCCGGACGCGATACCAAGGCCCCAGCGCGATTTTCGCACCGAGATACCTAACTCATCCACATTGTGCATCAGGGGCGCAGTCCACTCGAGAACGATAAACATCCAACGATTTCCTCATCTCATATGCGAGAAGAAACAAGCTATTCGGTACCAAACGGGACTTCTAAAGGATTTCAGTCTCATCTAGTTCGTTGATCCCGAATTAATCCGTTCCGAGATTAAGATAATCTGTTTCACGGACAACGGTCTCGTTGCAGGCTATCAGAGACTTCGCGTTATGGCCATAGAGTTCCCGTATTGTTAGCGGATTGCCGTGGATGCTTTCGAGCTCTCTGTTCATGCCGTACCCCATTCAGCTTCTGAACAGGTCACCTTCATCGTCGCCTGCCATAGCCACCCCGATAGGATTGAGTGTGTGCAAAACCTTGACGCTCGACGCATGCTGTGCTAGGACATTGGGTAACCGCTTGTAGCAATGAGGGGATTCATCCGTACCGGCTCCCCGTAGTACTACACCACATCGGTCGATCCAATCCTGCATCATTTTCTGAGTGACCGCACCTTCAGACACGACACGACCCGTCTTGCGATGCACCTTTCCACGTGCGGCAGTCCGACTCATGACACGCCCGGCCCCGTGAACAGTGGAGTATAGAGCTATTCGGGATTCTGGAGATTCGACGCCTTCTAAAATGACGGATATATCGCCCATGGATCCTCCGACGAATCCCTTCTGACCCGGAAATGCCG
>JABIQT010000023.1 GCA_018667995.1 Candidatus Latescibacterota bacterium | reverse complement strand
CGTAGGGACGGCAGACACCGAGCGGCCACAGCTCGTGCTGAATACAGGCGTGTCCAATGGAAACTACCATCGATTTGGTACGATACTTGAAACTGGGCTTCCTGAGTTTGAAATCAGCCTGAATACGAGCAACGGGTCTGTGGAAAATCTCGAGGATCTTATCAGCAACGACGCTGACGCGGTCATCGTTCAGAGTGACGTACTTAACGCTTACCTTCGGAAAAATCCCGAGGCCAAGGAGCAGCTTGTTGGTCTGCAAGCCTCGCTGTATACCGAGTTCGTGCAACTATTGGTCAACGAGACCAGTGAGATTTTGAAGATTACAGACCTGGACCCCCAAACGCATGTGGTCTATCTTGGTCCCCGCGGCTCGGGCACTCACGGTGCCTGGGAGGGATTTGTGCTGCAGGATGAGCGATATAGCCAGTTTGAGACCAGGTATGCCAGCTACGATGAAGCGTTGAGTCAGGTAGCAAATAATCCCGATGCCGTCATGCTCTTTGTCGGGGGATTGAACTCGGACCTTCTCAAGAAGGCTAACATTAATTACGCCACGCAAATCAATCTCGTTGCTGTAGATGAACACCACTTCAGCCAGGCGCAGGATCAATTCGGCAACACGATTTACAGCGTGGCCACTATCCCCCACGAGACTTATGCCAATTTGCAGGACGGATGGATCTTTGGGTACTTTGGGGACAGTAGTTTAGAAACCATCAAGGTGGAAGCCGTTCTTATACTCTCCCACAGATGGGTTGACTCCTATGGTAGCCGCCCGATGACCTTATTCGAGGATGCCGTATGGCGATCTATAGATGAAATAGAGAAAGTTGTCGGAGAGGATTAGATGAGCTATAATATCATACGGGCTGTGGCCAAGAAGAAGACCTCGGACGTAGTCGGCCTGTTCAAGCGGAAGAAGAAACGTGTCGATGAGAACCTTCCACTCAAGGTAAAGATTGGAGGACTCATTGAGCTTGATGAGCCGGCGCTGTTGGCCTATCACGGACTGATACAGTTCGAGTTTCCCCGATTTCCTGCGGTGGTCGAGACGGTGGGCAAAATTGACCTGGGCGGGAACGTATTTGCCCATCGGTGTTATTTGGAAAAGGCGGAGTCCTTTCTTCAGATAGTCACCGAGAATGACGTGGTCGCCGAGTGTAGACTCTACGTACTCGATCGCGAAATATACCCCAGTTCAGATGCTGACTGGGATCTATGGATAGATCCCGAAACCGGCATCGTGGGGTCGCCCGATGTGCTACATGGTGAGCCTGAAGAGCTGCTATACTCCCGTGAATGGGTCGATGGAGAATACCAGGCAGATCCCGTTCATATTCGAGAGCGCTTCCTTAAAGACCCTTTCGGCGAAGATGTCGTTGTTGAGGAACAGCAAGCCATGTCGTATTTTCGTGTAGCCTCCGGCAATCCTGAAGACGAAGAAGATCCGCAACGAGTCGACGAATTTCTATTGATCAGCGTCGGAGACGGCGTCGTTGAGCTGTATCTGGGCGTTGATCTACTTGAGAGTGAAATTACCGTAATCTAAGGAGAAGACCCAATATGATCTGGCGTTTCCTGTCGCGTCTAGGTAAGAAGCAAGCGGGCAATGCGCTTGAACAGTTTACGCAGGCGATTGTTGCATTTGATCCGGAAACAGCATCCGATGCGCAGATTTCTTTGATGGAGGAAGAACTGGATAAACTTGGTCAGCGTGTGGGCCAGGCCGAGGCCGCCGTCCGAAAGGACCATGACGAGACGGCTGCCCTGGTGACCCAGTACGATAAGTATATGTCAGCCGCAGAACGACTGGAAGGGCAGATTTCAGAGGTAGATGATGCCCAGCGTGAGACGCTCGAAAGTAGCCTGGGGAAGCTCGTGGTCGAGTTGGAGGGCCTCCAGCCCGAGATCGACCGCGAACGGCAAGAGGATGCGGAGGCTGAGGCTTTCGCCGCGGAGCTCCGAGAGTCCTATGATCAGGCTGCCCAGAAACTCAAGCAGGCCAAGACGAACCTGCAGAAGGCACAGCGTAGAATGGAACAGGCCAGTTTGAAGAAGGAGCGTGCCGATGAACGGGCACAAAGCGTAAGAGAAGCGGCAGGCTTGACTTCTTCCATGGGCGGGCTCCAGACGGCTTTGTCCGCCATGGAGAAGGAGGCCGATAAGGCTGAAGCTTCCACGCGGTCTTCTGAGCTCAAAATCGATACCTTTGGGAAAAAAGAAATCTCAGATGATCCGAATATCGCGGCCGCGCTGAAAGCGGCCGAAGGAAAGGCACTGCCCCAAACCTCTGCCAAGGATCGTCTCGCAGCACTGAAAAAGAAATCCTGACCGGATTTTTCCAGCCAGTTTTATCAAACCCATCGGAGTCCACTGTCCGATGGGTTTGGCTTTTTAGCAAGTTATGTTCGGAGGAATGCTATGTCTCAAGCCAGGGACCGTCTTCTCAGCGCGGTGCACCGGCTCGTACCGTCTCTGCTCGGAATAAACATGGTGCTCTACCTGATCGAGCTACAGTTCGGGCATACCCAGAGCAGTCTGGACACCGATGCATGGCCAGGTTATATCTGGATCGAGCGGGTCCTTGCCTGTGTGTTCACTCTGGAATATCTGATGAGAATTCTGTGTGCTGAGAACAAGAGAAACTACCTGACGAGCTCCCTTGGATGGATTGATCTGATAAGCATATTACCATTCTGGCTAGGGTTCTATCCCGGATTGACGCAAGAAACACTCGGCCTTGTGCGTGGTGCGCGTACGCTCCGTATGTTGAAGATCTTCAGATATAGTCCCAAGATGCAGGATTTCGTGGCAGAGCTGTACCACGGCCGGACTCGATTTACTCCCATCCTGTTGATAATCGTCATTTATCTGATGATAGGTTCTACGGTTATATATGAGGTCGAAAGGCGTGTTCAGCCCGATGTTTTTGAGGAATATGCGGACGGGATCTGGTGGGCGGTCGTGACATCGACAACAGTAGGATATGGTGACAAATTTCCAGTCTCTCCGACCGGTCAAGCCGTTGGCATTGTCTTGATGATAGTTGGCATTGGAATTGTCGGTATGGTATTCGGCCTTTTCGCGGATGCCTACCAAGGCACGCGCGAGGCCCTGGATGAACGGTTGATGGACGCCTACTGCAGTGCAGTACACAGGGAAGGGCCCGAGGGAGAGACCCCTTGCCTTCTCCGACAGATCCATGGCGGCAACGCTCAATTTCAATTATTTGCGGATACCGTGGGGCGCTATATTGAGAAGGATGAGTCATAGCTCTCCTTCCCGTGCCTCGATATCCCTATTTCGCTTTTTTCGGTCTATCCTCAATCTACCATCCAAAGTGGAGACGTGTATGGCGCACTCATTTTTCCCTGGACTAATACATAGACTTTCGATTGGAATTACTGCCCTTTGCATGTTTGCTGTACTCGCCTGTACTCCACCGTCACCGGAAGAGTTGATAAGGGCTACAACGGTGGGGGATTTGGGTGAGGTCGAGAGCCTCCTTGACAGTGGTGTTGACGTCAACGGAAAAGACGAATGGGGGCAGACGGCACTCTGGTGGGCGGCACAACAGGGAGACACAGATATTGCAGATCTTCTTCTACAGTACGAAGCTGACCCCAATGCGGTGAATATGTTTTCCACGAGTGTGATGCAGGCCGCCGTGGGCGAGGGACATGACGATATCTTAGCGTTGCTTCTTCAACAGAAAGTTGCCCTTGACGCCATTGACGGAAAGGGGAATACCGCACTGGTCAATGCGGTCACTTCCGGCAATTCCGGTATAGTGAAGATGTTGCTCGAGAAGGGGGCAAATATGGATCCTCTTGGGGGCGGTACTCAAAGCGCGTTAGTTCAAGCAGTGAAGAGTAAGAATTCTGAAATCGCCCGGTTACTCATGCAGAATGGTGCCCAGGTCAATGAAGTGGATGATGAAGGAAAGGAGTTTCTCGTCAAAGCGGCTTCGGAAGGACGCCCGGAGTTGGCTCAGTTGCTGAAGAAGAAGGATTTGGGTGCCATGTCCAAGAATCCTGCCTTCTCCGAGTTGCTGAAGAACGGGGGCGGTCAGGGTGCCGCTGGACCATCTGCGGCCGACTTGATCAAGCAGCTCCAAAGCTCGGGTAATTAGCACAGACTTCCCTTGTAGCAAGTTACCACATGATAATACCTGAAAATGTCGGTAATGATCGGTGATGGCGCCTTGTTGGGTACTGCGACAAGATCCTTGACCAGGACGGATTTTGTAGCTTGGCGCCTTTTACCTGGAAAAACAAAAGGGCATAAGTATACATGTCCCAAAGTATGCCCTCTATACCAGGCCACGATCTGACCGTCCAAACCTAATCTTATCCAATATAACATCTCCATGAAATTTGGTTGACGGCCTTGCCCTTCCACGGTATATATTGCAACCCGAAAGGAAGAGTGAGATGACCGACGCTACCCCACGAAATAGTCGAAAAATCATATCGATTCTTGTAGCTGCATCCGTACTTCTGGCCATAGCCGCCGCTGTAGGCTTATGGCAGACGCGCGTCAGTGCCTCGGATGTCGTCTCCGCCGAGAGAGTGATCGATGGCCAGCCGCGTACCCGCCTGCGATATGCATCAGGTCACATCACCGGTACGACCGCAGAGATAATGGACCTATTGGAGCGCGGAAAAATCGGCCAGGCTGAGGCAAAGGTCGAGGAGTAGCTCTCGCAGAATCCGGGGGACGTGCAGGCGCTCTTTTACAAGGGAATCGTATTGACGGAACGAGGAGACGTTGCGGAAGCTATAGCCGTTTTTGAGACTTTGGTCCGTATGAATCCACAGATGCCGGAGCCGTACAACAATCTTGCCGTGCTCTATGCTTCGACAAATCAATACAACAAGGCTCGGGACGCCCTGATTCAAGCTCTGGATACCGACGAGGCCTATTCCACTGCTTATCGAAACCTCACTGATGTATATGCTATTATGGCAGGTCAGGCCTACGAAAAGGCCCTGGACTCCTGGGACGAACGCGAACTGCCGGAAACCGCTTTGACAATGCTTATCCAACCTCCGCCCATGCCTGTCGAATCGCCTGCATTGGCTCAGGCCGCGCCCTCCGAGACAGTGGAGGCAATTTCGGAGGTTTTAGCGCAAAATGAGTCAGATGCCCCGTCCCAATCTGAAATGCAGTCGGAGACACCAGTACTACCAGTGGCGGAGCCGATTGAGCCTATCGCTTCGGTTACATCTGAGCCTAAACCACCAGCGACTGATTCCGTCAAGCCTGTCCAGCCTGAAGATGGCCGGTCGTACACAATTCCAGAGGCTGTCACAGCTTGGGCGGCGGCCTGGTCTGGTCAGGATGTAGCCGGGTATCTTTCGAGCTACGCGTCCGCGTTCCGGCTGCCCAACGGCATGGATCGCGTCGCGTGGGAGGAAAACCGGCGTGTGCGTATCGTCGGTCCGGAATTCATCAATGTGGTAGTGGAGAATTTGAGGGTAGAACCGGGAGATTCTGGCACTTCGAATGCGGTGTTTATCCAATCATATCAGTCGAACTCGTTCCGAGCAAAAGTGCGTAAGACACTGGTTTTGGGGCAGTTCGAGGGCCAGTGGAAGATCCTTCAAGAAAACGTAAACCGGTAGGTCAGCCCGGCCCTTCGAATACAATCCTCCAGACACCGTCTGACTCGCGTTTCCAGTATTGTCGTTTCTTCGAGGCGTGGCGGTAGTTGCTGCTGTCATAGTCTTGGGCAAACGTTACGACTACCATAGCGTCCTCACCCGGATATTCATAAATGCTGAGGTCTGAAACCTGGACCTTGATGTAGGTTTTCGCGTTGTTTACCCGCCTCTTTCTCGAACTCCATCCTGCGTAGTCCAGTTTTTCGTCGTGGTATTCCTCAGAATAGTGACTCAGGTAACGATCATTCTCGAGGCTCTCCCAGTCTATCCGCCACCCGTCAATAACGTCAGCCAATATCCTGCGTCGCTCTTCCCATGCTGAAAGACTGAGCCAGTCAATGGGTTGGTCCGTGATGATTACTGGTGTCTCAACGATTTCAATCCGGAGTGCCAGCTCATTGAAGTCCAGATTGCTCAGAGTAACGCAGCCGTCCGATGAACGTGGCGGGCGGCTAAAGGTGTCAAATGGTGTGCCATGCAGCCAAATACCATAGCCCGTCTTGTTTAGGCGTCGGTCCCATTCATTGGGGTAGTTCAAAGGAAACGCGCCGTCGCCATATCGATCGGGTAGAATGGCTTCAGCGAGGTATTCGGTGATGTGATATACACCAATCGGTGTCCGCTGGTCTCCCTGTATGTCTTTTCGGGCGCCATTCTTTCCGAGAGATATATAGTAGTCTTTCACCAGGGCCGGTGCGCCGTTGCTATTCTCAAATAGATAAAGGCGCGAATTAGCCAGATCAACGAGGACGGCATATTTTGTTTCCCCATTGAGATGGGCGAAGTAGGCGGGAATAGTTCGTGCCAGCGGCCGTGTTGCGTAGTGGTTCCAGCGTTTTCGAACTTCGTCGAGTAGTCCTGCCAATTCCTCCTCGGCATGCCCTTTCAATGGGCCGAATCCGTTGATAGCGTGTGCCTTTGCCATGAGAAGATCAGCGTAAATCAGTTGCGCCAACTTGAATTTCGGGTACTGGTCGGTGATCGTCTCCAGTGTGGCGATTGCCGGATCTATCCGGTAGGAGCGAATTTGATCTATGACCTCCGAGAGTAGCTTTTGTTCAACGCTGGACAGGTCGGAAACGTCTACAGAAAGCGAATCGCCTTCTGCGGACGCGTCACCGAGGGAGAACAGCATTGACAGGACTGTCACAATGAACCAGCGTGAAATCCAACTGCGGTTACTCGACATGAAGAAATCCTGCTCTTTGACTGCGCGCACTACGGCCGGCGTCCGCACCGAGACATTGACGGTCTACTTGGCCACGAGCTTAATCAATGTCTGATTCAGTGCTCGTAGCTTTCTTGAATTCGGTTAACGTTTCGAGGCGTTCCAGGTCGTGTTTTGTAAAGGGATTGGTATAGGCATCGTAGATGGGTGTTTCATGACCGCTGTCGATTCGGATGACGGTAACTTCGAGCTTCAAGTTCCTTCTACCCTCCGGTACATCCTGCCAAACAGCCCCCAACAGAGCGAATTTCAGCTCCGCAGACTCCTCTGGTTTCAGCTCAAAGGGATAATGAAACGTGTCGTCGACCCAAGGCGCTCTCCTGCCACGTGAAGTCAGGATGCCACGAAAATAGATGTGAGCAATGTCAAACTCCGTATTGTTCTTCACCTTCAGTTCGACGATACGCTGTCCTGCCCTATTGATACGAAATCGCGATCGTTCAATCTCCACTGGCTTCATTTTTTCGAGGGCCTCTTCGTTTACGGCCTTCTTGTCCATTAACTGCCGAATAGCCCGGTCGCGCCGCTCAATCCATAGCTCCAGTACTTCCTGGCCATTCATACCGCTGAGTCGCGTGCGGACCCGTTCCTTGATTCGCGTGCTATCGGCCAGCACGGACAGAGCGTTTTCCCCGTAAAGAAACTCAAAGCCCTTGAGTGCCGTGGAGAAGTCTGCCCGGTCGGTTTCGGGCAGCGACTCCTGGACGGAGGTCACGGAAACCAGAAATACGTCGTCAGACTCACCTATTAGCTGTGGTTGGTCGCTGCAGGACCCAAGGGCCAGAGCGGCGAGTAACACACTGCAGAGGAATTTCATTCTATACAAGATTTGAACTCCGTTTATGGCATATTGATTTGGCTCTGGGAGATATAGACATTTCTCCGCAGTGCGTTTCCATGGGATACGTTTGGGCAGAGGTTACGCTTCGGGCAAACGCTCGAAGGCTTGCCAGGATCCTATTCTTAGATCCTAATGCTAACCCAAATAAGGCACAATAATACGAGAATTTTGCAGCAAATGCAAGGAAATAAGGCGCAGTTCCGGCCGGTATACGGCGTGTAATGGGGCCGACAGCGTACGCGAAACATATAGCGCACAGGCAATAACAGGGGTGTATCAGATACGCGTTATTTGATCCTGAGTCGGATCATCTCGCGGGCAGTGAGGTAGTTGGGGTTGCTCGGTAGGTTCTCTGGATTCTGGTCGCCTGTCCAGGAAGTATTTCGGGAAATTTGGGGCGATCTGGATTCGGGGCAATCTGTTCTGTTAAAATCTTCCATGAATTATCTATTTTTCTGAACAGTATGATCTTTCTGGTTTGATCAGAGTAGTTGCTCGCCCGATATACCTGCGTAAAGCGCGTCCGAACCGTATCCGTATCAAGCAGCTCTACGTCGATATCTTTGAGAGTGATTCTGATATAAGCGGGTTTGGTGAGACTCTTGCGTCTTTCGTTCTCCCACGCTGAGCG
This sequence comes from Candidatus Latescibacterota bacterium, assembly GCA_018667995.1. Taxonomy (GTDB): domain Bacteria; phylum JAAXHH01; class JAAXHH01; order JAAXHH01; family JABIQT01; genus JABIQT01. Next base: position 1,309 of record JABIQT010000023.1, on the reverse strand, counting down.
TTTGGTGCCCCTGGGTAATTTAAATGTCTCCGAGTAGAAAGAGAGATAAGCTTCGGGGTTCTTATTGGCCCAGGCTTTTGCCCAGGCTCTGAGACTTGTTTCTACTTCCTGCATTTGTGGTGCGGGCCACTTAAGCTCCAACTGGTCTTCTTGCGCGACCAAATCCTGCCGAATGGGAGCAATGGCCAGTAGCATAGATAATACTGTGAGTGTCAGATGGTTTCTTATCACGGGTCAATCCGGTAGAAATGCCATTTTGAAATAACTATATATCCTATATAGGGTACGCGGCGTATTGGGGCAAGTTGATTTTGAAATAGGGTCGTGGTTGGTGAGTCGGGATCTTGACGTTTCTGAGTTGCGTAGGATAGCTTATTTGATGACTGAAGGGGGATAGACCCGGTCGGCCCGGGTGGTTTGAAGGCGGTTCTATGCTCGGATGCAGGGAAACCGCCCGGGCCGACTGAGTCAGGAGTGTGGTGTTCGTTTTAGCAGGGGCTGCTCCGAGTTGAATCGTTGTGTATCACAGTTCTGCTTTCTGACGGTATTCAATGCAACCATCGTGCCATATATTCTAAATGAGGTGATTATAGACGAAGAGGTTCGTTGTAAGTTGTTGATGTACAGATAAATAGGTCCTATGTCGAGTGTAAATAGGGGTAGTTTCTTGAATGTAAACGCTGTCAACTGAGGCCGCCGGTCGATCCAACCTATTCCTATTGTTCAATAATGGCAGGTCATTCATGACTAAGTGGCAGCTTTGGCTGATTCGTGTCATTCGGCAATGGCTTTGACCGTCGTTTTCAGCTTGATGTGGCCTATGTGCCACAATACTTTCATTAACGTGATTCGCAATATGGAAGCACTGTAGGCCCGGACCACGTCACCGTAGCATCCTGATTGTAGTGACAGATCTATGGGGAGGGCCAAACTCGTGGGCAGGCGATGTACTAGGGACAATCCAACGCGATATGAAAAGGTCAGTGAAAAATGGCAACTACAGTGGAACAGGGACTACAGACGATAGACAGATGGTCAGAAGAGGGCCATCTCTCTAAGGCTGCAGCGGCATCGTTGCGACTCTGGTTGACGGACCAGTCGTACGCGGCTTTTGTGCCCGAAATCCTAGATTCGATCCGACTGGAGAAAAAAACGGATCTTGAAGACCAGTTTCGAAAGACCATCGAGTTTGGTACGGGAGGTATTCGAGGCACGATGGGACCAGGGCCGAACCGCATAAATGTTAGGACCATCGGCGAGGCCGCTCAGGGCCTGGCACAGTATGTTCTGAACTCCGGTGGACCGGAGG
>JABIQT010000776.1 GCA_018667995.1 Candidatus Latescibacterota bacterium | reverse complement strand
CGATTGCAGATATGTTGACACGAATCAGGAATGCGTGTCAAGCAAAGCACGCTAAAGTGGAAGTTCCAGCTTCCAATGTAAAAAAGGAAATAGCCAGAGTATTGTTGGAACAGAAGTACATTGCTAAATATGTGGTGATTGAGGATAACAAGCAGGGCATCATTAAAATGTATCTGAAGTACGGTTCCACGGGTGAATCGGTCATCTCTGTGTTGAATCGTGTCAGCAAGCCTGGGCGAAGAGTGTATGTTAAAGCCGCGACTGTACCTCGGGTCCTCAATGGACTTGGTATCGCCATCCTCACCACTCCAAAGGGAATTCTCACAGATAAACAGGCCCGCCAATCGTTTACAGGTGGGGAGATCCTCTGTCATATCTGGTAAGTTGTTTGGTCGGGCTAAATGAAGTAAAGGGAGAAGAATTGTGTCACGAATCGGGAAAATGCCGATCACCATACCGTCGGGTGTTGATGTCAAGGTTAACGGCGAACGGGTGAGCGTAAAAGGGCCTAAGGGCGAGCTGACTCAAATGATAGATCCTCTGATAAGTACTGAAGTTGAGGCTGGAAACTTGATAGTCACGCGTTCTAATGAGTCCAAACAGAGCAGGTCCCTTCATGGGTTGAGCCGGTCGTTGCTTGCGAATATGGTTGAGGGCGTCACCGATGGTTTTACGAAGGTCTTGGAGATTCAAGGCATAGGCTATCGGGCTGAGATTAAGGGCCAGAATTTGACGCTGTTGCTAGGCTATTCACATCCCATAATCTTTCAGGCACCTCCTGAGATCAACATCGCAGTCGAGCAGAACAAGATTCAGGTTGGCGGTATTGACAAACAACTGGTCGGCCAAGTGGCCTCTATCATTCGTGCTTTCAAAAAACCTGAACCTTATAAGGGTAAGGGGATTATGTACGAAGGCGAGTATGTCCGGCGCAAAGCCGGAAAGACCGGCGTATAGCGAAAGGCAGTTGAGTAAGCTATGTCCAAAAAAACGTTAAAAAGAACTGTGATGCGTAAACAGCGTCATTTACGTGTACGTAAAAAGATCAATGGTACAACTGAACGGCCGCGGCTCTGTGTTTTCAGAAGTGCAAAGCACATATATGCTCAGGTTGTTGATGATGGATCAGGAGCAACCTTAGTATCAGCTTCGACTCTTTCTCCGGATGTGAAGGATAAGCTTGGAGACGAGATGGACAAGAGTGCCCAGAGCAAGGTTGTCGGACAGGTGATAGGACAGAAGGCACGGGATCAGGGAATAAATACCTTAGCATTCGACCGTGGTGGCTACCTATATCACGGTAGGGTTAAGGCCTTGGCTGACGGTGCGCGCGAAAGTGGTCTCACATTTTAGCGGAATTGATCCGTAAGAGTTGCAACGAAGGGAGTACAGATTGCCAAAAATCAACGCCGATGAATTTGACCTGTCAGAGCGGCTGGTTGATATTAATAGGGTCGCCAAGGTGGTGAAGGGCGGGCGAACATTCAGTTTCAATGCGTTGATCGCAGTGGGGGATGGAAAGGGGCATGTAGGTCTCGGTATGGGCAAGGCGCTTGAGCTTTCTGAAGCAATACGAAAAGCCACGGATACTGCCAAGAAACACCTGTGCGAGGTCCCTATTGTTCACGGAACGATTCCTCACCAGCTGATCGGTAGATTTAGCGCGGCGAAAGTAGTACTGAAACCGGCGGCACCGGGAACTGGTGTTATTGCTGGTGATGCAGCCCGTGCAGTTCTTGAAATGGCCGGGGTTCACAACATTCTAACTAAGTCCCTGGGGTCTTCAAATCCCTACAATGTTGCAAAAGCTACATTGCAGGGATTGCAGAGCCTTAAGGTTGCTGCCGAAATTGCTGCTGCCAGGGGCATTGATGTCGAGGAGCTTAGAGGTTAAGATATGGCCATCCGAATTCGTGTGACACAGAAACGTAGTGCCATCGGGCGCGTCCGCAAGCAAAAGCTGACCTTGGAAGCACTCGGTATTCACAAAATGCATCAGACAGTCATCCATAACGATACACCACAGATCCGTGGAATGATCGCAAAGATACCGCACTTACTTGAAGTGGATATGCTAGAAGATAACGGTTGAATGAAGGCCTATTTGATAATTAGGGATTGATTCGGGCCGTCAGCTATGTCCCGGTAATTCAGCATTGCCATGTTTCAGGAAATACAGCCAGGAAAGCAGGGAATCATGGAAGGCACCAAATTAGAATATGCTCCCGGTTCTATCCGGAAGATCAAGCGAGTTGGGCGCGGACCGGGTTCTGGTCATGGCAAGACCTCGTGTCGTGGTCATAAAGGACAGAAATCCCGATCAGGTAAAAAACTTCATCCGTCCTTCGAGGGAGGGCAAATGCGCCTGATTCGCCGCCTCCCCAAACGAGGATTCACCAATATCTTCCGGAAGGTCTATCAGGTTGTCAATCTCTCTGATTTGAATGATTGGGAAAAGGATACCACGGTGGAACCGGAGACGCTAAAGAGCAAGGGGCTTTTGCGGCACAGCGCCACGCTTGTCAAGATTCTTGGAGAAGGCACATTGGAAAGCCCATTGACAGTGAAGGCTCATGCCTTCAGTGCTTCAGCAAAAGCTAAAATTGAGTCTGCTGGGGGAACGGTCGAGGTGATCGGCTGATGCTGGAAAGTTTCCAAAACGCGTTTCGCATCCCGGAACTACGCAAACGAATATTGTTCACCCTCGCGCTATTAGCTGTCTATCGAATTGGCGGACAAATTCCAACGCCAGGAATCGATCATGACGTCTTGGCATCCTTTTTCAGCAGAATGGGTGGTACAATCTTCGGGTTGTACAATCTTTTTGTCGGTGGGGCATTTGAACGTGCGACTATATTTGCTCTGGGAGTGATGCCTTACATCAGTGCATCAATCGTGCTTCAGCTACTGGGTTCAATGGTTCCTTTTCTCCAGAAACTGCAGAAAGAGGGTCAAGAAGGACAAAAGAAGATTAATCAATACACGCGATACGGCACTGTCGGACTGGCCGTGGTACAGGCCTGGGGCATTAGTATATGGCTTGAAAGTATCGCGGATGAGCTGGGACGATCTGCCGTGATCGATCCGGGTTTTAGTTTTCAAGCGTTGACCATCTTGACGATGACTACTGGGACCGTATTCTTAATGTGGTTGGGCGAACAGATCCAGGAGAGAGGAATTGGGAACGGTATTTCTCTGATCATTTTTGTCGGTATTATCGCCCAGTTCCCCATTGCAATACAGCAAGAAGTTGAGGCGGTGATGAATGGGCTTCGCCCGGCACTCGTAGAACTCGTCCTTGTAGTAATATGGGTATTGATTATTGCTTCTATCGTACTGATCACACAAGGACAGCGACGTATAGTTGTGCAATATCCACGGCGAGTGGTTGGACGAAAAGTGTATGGTGGTCAAAGCACTCATTTGCCCTTAAAGGTCAATGCCGCTGGTGTTATGCCTATCATCTTTGCACAGTCAATCATGTTTGCACCTGGAACCCTTTCTACATTCTGGCCGGAGAGCACGGCGATGCAAACCATGTCTGAGTGGTTTCAACCAGGGGCTGCAATGTATGACGTGTTTTACGGCTTACTGATTGTGTTTTTTACCTACTTTTACACGGCAATTATATTCAACCCTGTAGATGTTGCGGATAATATGAAACGGGTAGGTGGCTTTGTACCGGGGATACGCCCGGGAAAGAGGACGGCGGATTACCTGGATCGGATACTGACCAGGATTACCCTCCCGGGGGCAATATTTCTAGCTTTTATTGCTGTTGTGCCGTTCTTGATCATCCGCAGCATGAATGTGTCAATCAGTGCGTCATCATTTTTTGGTGGCACCTCGTTGTTGATCGTTGTGGGAGTAGCTCTTGATACGCTGCAGCAGATTGAGTCACATTTAGTGATGCGTCACTATGAAGGATTTATGCGGCGTGGTAAGGTTCGGGGACGAGCATAGGACGACTAGCTCAGTCACTCCGATGGGTTCCGGGATGTGTCGTTCGGCAGTGCTTTTACACCAAAGCTGATATGGCCTTGGCATCCCTGAAAAGGGTCTCATGCGATTGATCATGCTCGGAGCACCGGGGGCGGGAAAAGGCACGCAGGCTCAGATACTTGCCGAGTACCTCAAAGTCCCCCACATTTCGACCGGAGATTTGCTCCGTGTTGAAATACAGAATTCGACACCAGTGGGTCTACAGGCTATGGAGTACATCAGAGCCGGAGAATTGGTGCCGGATTCGATAATGATCCAGGTCCTTGAAGAGCGACTTAGGGATCCCGATTGTTCCGAAGGTTTTATACTTGACGGGTTTCCGAGGACATTGAGTCAGGCGCGTTACCTCGGTACCACTCTCAGGAGAATGAAGCGCGAAATCGATTCCGTGGTTAATATTGATGTAGACCAGCAGTTGATTCTAGGACGACTAGCCATACGCCAAAGGACCGACGACGATCCAAAGACTGTCAAACATCGGTTGGATGTGTATCACCGGGAAACTGCACCTTTAATCGATTTCTACCTGCGGGAAGGCCTGCTGCGCCATATTGACGGAGATGCACCAGAGGACGACGTAACGGCGCGGATTCTCCGGAGTTTAGACTAGACTCCCGGCCTATAGCCAGAATGCACTTTGAGTAGGTTGATAAACCACCATGAGGTGATACCGAATGCCGAAAGAACCACCGGTCCAAGTCGAAGGAACCGTTATTGAACCATTACCGAATGCCACGTTTCGAGTCGAACTGGAAAATGGACACCGCATTCTGGCCCATATATCGGGTAAAGTGCGCATGAACTTCATCCGAATCCTTCCTGGTGATAAGGTTACTGTTGAGCTGTCACCTTATGATCTGACTCGTGGACGCATTACCTACCGTTACAAGTAAGGGGTTTAGTGATGAAGGTACGTTCTTCAGTGAAGAAAATGTGCGAACAATGTAAGGTCGTTCGTCGGAAAGGTGTAGTCAGGGTACTTTGTCCCAATCCCCGACACAAACAGCGGCAAGGATAGTATATTTTTCCATGTCGGAGTGTCAGGCATGGTGAGTGTTAATGTCAGAAGGAGGCAGTAGTGGCAAGAATAGCTGGAGTGGATTTGCCGAGAGACAAGCGGGTAGAAGTTGGCATTACCTATATATTTGGGATAGGGTCGACGAGCGCCCGAAAAGTCTTGGATGCTACGGGAATCAGTCCCGATACGCGTGTCAGGGATTTGACGGAGAGCGAAGTCGCCAAACTACGCCAAACCATTGAAAATGACTACCGCGTGGAAGGTACTTTGCGAGGAGAGATCACTTTCAATATCAGGCGTCTAATGGATATCGGATGCTATCGGGGATTGAGACATCGCCGCGGCCTGCCCGCACGTGGGCAGCGTACGAAGACAAACGCCCGGATGCGTAAGGGACCCCGCAGAGCAATCGGGGCAAAACGGAAGGCCTAAACAAGGCCGGATGGAGGTAACACGTGGCAACAGGCAGGCGAAGTAGAAAACGGGACCGGCATATTGATGCCAATGGCGTTGCTCATATCAAAGCAACTTTCAATAACACGATTGTAACCATAGCCGATACCAATGGCGGTACGATCTCTTGGGCTAGCGGTGGCAAAGGCGGAACCTTCAAAGGTTCAAGAAAGAGCACGCCATTTGCCGCGCAGGTCGCAGCTGAAACAGCCGCGAAGGAAGCTATGGAGCTCGGTGTAAAACGAGTGGAGGTTCTGGTAAAAGGGCCTGGTGCAGGAAGGGAATCCGCAATCAGAGCGTTGCAGGCTGCGGGGTTGGAGATATCCGCGATAAAGGACGTGACACCGATTCCTCATAATGGATGTCGGCCACCGAAACGCCGTAGAGTATAATTGCGGGGCTGGCTCATTGGGTACTGAACAATTCGGTACCTCCGATATAGAAACCAAAAAGGTGCAGGAGAATATATGTCTCGGTATAAGGATGCTAACTGCCGAATCTGCCGGCGAGAAGGGATGAAACTCTTTCTCAAAGGAGATCGGTGCTTTTCAGAAAAATGTGCAGTAGACCGGAGAGGTGTTCCGCCGGGCCAGCACGGTGCTACGGGGCGCAGGAAACCCACGGAGTACGGTATTCGTCTTAGGGAGAAGCAAAAGACCCGGAAGACATATGGCGTCGGGGAGAAGCAATTTCGGAACTACTTTGAAAAGGCTGCCCGCACTCAGGGTGAAACAGGCAAGGGACTGCTTCAGGCGCTTGAAACAAGACTTGATAATATCGTCTATAGATTAGGATTGGCTCCTTCCCGGAAGGCCGCAAGACAGTTGGTATTACATCGCCATATCTTGGTGAACAACAAGATGGTTAACATACCATCATATGTGGCCCGCGTAGGGGACGTCATTCAGGTGAAGGAAGGCAGCCGTCAACTTGATTGTATTCATTCTTCGTTGAGCGCAGCCAGTCAACGGCCGGCAGTCCCGTGGTTAGATCTTGATAAGACAACGCTTACCGGGAATCTGCTGGAAATGCCGGACCGCGAGAATATTCCGACACCGGTACAGGAACAGTTGATTATTGAGCTGTACTCGAAATAGTAAATACGATCCAAGAGTAGTACTATCCCATTCTGCCGGTTTCCGACCATAGAATGAGCGATCTCAGGGGGCGTTGAAGGTATGAAATTAAAGAATTTCCAGATGCCGAAAGGCGTGAGTGTAGACGAGGAAAGTCTAACAAACAGCTACGGTCAGTTTACAATTGAGCCACTCGAGCGTGGTTTTGGGACAACTGTAGGTAACGCGCTTCGTCGTGTCCTGCTTTCTTCCCTTCCAGGCACGGCTGTTGTTGCTGTCCGTATTGATGGAGTGTCGCACGAATTTACTACAATGCCGAGTCTGGTTGAAGATGTGACAGAGGTCATCCTCAACCTTAAGGAATTAAGGCTGATTGCGCATGCGGATGAGCCGAAGGTACTCTCCCTGGAAGCAGAAGGAAAAGGGGAAATCAGCGCCATCGATATTCAAACCGATGCAGATATTGAAATCCTGAATCCGGATCTACATATAGCCACGCTGGATGAAGGTGGGCATTTGAGGATGGACATTTATGTAGATACGGGCCGTGGATATGTACTTGCGGACCAAAACAAGGATCAGGCACAGCCTATAGGTGTAATACCAATGGATTCGAGATTCTCTCCGGTTACGCGTGTTAACTTCAGGGTTGAGAATACTCGAGTGGGACAGCGCACGGACTATGATCGGCTCGTTATAGAGATCTGGACCGACGGTAGTACCAATCCTCAGGACGGATTATCCTCTGCAGCTCAGATTCTCAAGAATCATCTGCAGCTCTTTATTTCGATTGATGAGGATGTCATCCAGGAACCTGAAGAAGAGGTGGACGAGGAATTTGAGCGCGTTAGAAGCCTCCTGCGGATGAATGTTGAGGAGTTGGAATTGTCCGTACGTTCGAGCAACTGCCTTCGTGCTGCAGAGATAAAGACGCTAGCTGATCTAGTACAGAAGAGCGAGGCCGAGATGCTCAAGTATCGGAATTTTGGCCGAAAGTCTCTGACCGAATTGAATCAAATATTGGGCGAATTGAGCCTTGGATTTGGAATGGACGTAGATTCTTACCTGGCAGATGCGGACGCGTAGTTTTCTGTGAGAGTGCTCAGGTAGAATCCGTTTGTGCCGTAATGTGTTGAACAGGAGTGATTGATGCGACATCGTAAACAGGGCCGAGGTCTCGGCAGAAATGCCAGTCACAGGAAAGCGATGCTGGCGAATCTGGCAACGGCCGTACTCGAGCGGGAAAAGGTCAAAACTACTACCGCGAAGGCCAAAGAAGCACGAAGTGTTGTCGAGCGACTGATCACTGTCGCTAAGAAAGGCGACCTTCACGCTCGCCGCCAAGTATTGAAGACCGTTCGGGACCGGACGGTAGTAGCCAAGTTGTTCGACATCATCGCACCAAGGTTCTCTGATAGACCAGGTGGATATACGCGAATTATCCACGTCGGCCAGCGCCAGGGAGATGCAGCTGAAATCTCAATACTTGAGCTCGTTGATAATACTGTGGTGGAAGAGGATGAGGCAAAGGTGGAGCCGGAATCAAAGCCTAAGCGGAAACGTACCCGGAAAGTTGCTGCCCCGGCTCCGGTTGCCGAGGAACCTGCGGTCGAAGAAGCTGTAGTGGAGGAGATAGCGGACACTCCAGAAGAAGTTGAGGCCGCGCCGACAGGTGACAACGATGCGGGTTCCGGTGGAGCAGCTGAGGCCGACCGCCCCGCTGAGACCGGGGGGAATGCAGATGAGGAGGAGACACAATCTGAGGAACCCGACAAGAAGAGCTAACCGAGATTGAGTAAACAGACAAAAGGCCGGGAACGCATATGCGTTCCCGGCCTTTTGTGATTGGATCGAGCAATCAACGGTGCAGCAACCAATGCTAGAACGGCCAAAGTCTCTTCAGAGCGTCAATGATACTACCGCCCGTTGGGGCCTCTTTGTCTTCCAAGACAGTGATCTGCTCTGAACTCATATTGTTGAGTTCCATCATATTCTGCAAATCATCAAGGGTCTGGGTCCGTGTATTTGAAAGCGTGTCGGCCAATGCTCTTAGTTGAATCACCTGTTGTTGTTGCGCTTCAAGCTCAATAGACAGTAGATCTCTCTTTGCATTACTGCCGCCACAGCCTGTGAACCAGACAGCACCGGCGATTATGGTTCCCAGTTGTACCAGGCGGATGGCGCGTCTCATGTAAAGCCCCTCACACTGTGTTGTATTTAAATACACATCATTGGTATTACGTGTCAGAGTCTAACGATTACCTTGCTTTATTGTCAAGCAGTTTCTGATTGGAACGTTTCCGATCATATTTCATTTGTGGCTACCTTCAAAGCTGTATATTCTCTACATCTCGATGGACAATATTCACCGAATTCAAGGAGCTGATGGTGCGAATTACCAATCAAGAATTATCGCGACGAAGATTCATGAAGACCGCCCTGGCTGGTGGCATGACGGCCATTGCCAGCACCGGGTCGTGGGAGAGTGCCGCTGCTATGCTGGCGGTACCTGTTGGGCGCAGCGTCAATGGTGTTGGAATTGACGATCCTGAATTGGTGCAGCTATCTATCAATGAGAATCCTCTTGGAGCTTCGCCTCACGCCATTGAAGCGGTTGCCCATAAGATGTTCTCGCTCAATAGATATCCGCCTCGGGAGCCAGTCCTGCACGAAGCGATCGCAAAATACCATGTCAATGATGGCATTTCAATAGATATGGTTGCTACCGGCGTTGGGTCGACCGAGATACTGAAGGCCATTGGAATGCTAGCTATGATTGATGGCGGAAATGTCATCGAACCAGTACCCGGATATGGTGCGGTTTCTGGTGTCGCATCGACCTTAGGCCGTGAACCAATTCGAATACCGTTGACAGAAGATCTACAGACGGACCTCAATACTGTCAAAGATGCCGTTAATTCCGAGACGCGCATCGTGATTTTTACGAATCCGAACAATCCCACAGGCCAGCTGATTCCGTATACGGATCTGGTTGCCTTTCTCGATTCCGTACCGGAGAGCGTTATCGTCTGTGTGGATGAGGCATACATTCACTTTGTTGGCGATACATCGTATCGGAATATGGTTGGATTGACTAAGACACGAAAAAATCTCTTTGTGGCGCGTACCATGTCGAAAGCCTTTGGATTAGGTGGTATGCGTGTGGGATACGGAATCGGTCATCCGGAGCTGATATCGCGCGTCAGACCGCATCTTTTGGGGTGGCTAGGTAGGAGCGTTCTTGGTGATGTGGCATCCATTGCGGCACTCGGAGATCGTCAACACCTGCAGGACGTGCGCACGCATGTATCCCGCGAGAAAGAGTACTTGTACCAAGCCCTGACAGAATTGGGCTTAAAGCCCGTTAAAACTGAGACCATCTTTGTCATTGCAGATATGGGACGTAATACGGAGCCATTTATACAGGAATTGGCAGCCCGGAAAGTGCTGATCCGTCAGGCATTTGGAATGGATAACTATATCCGAATTTCGACGGGCACGCATACGGAGAATGAGATTCTGATCGAAGTAATGAAAGAAGTGATGTCAAAAGGCGTGTAAGTGAACCGGTGGGGGGGTGCATTTTTCTCTCCCACCGGGGCTCACTGGGCAGTGTTAGCTAAGCTTACCTTTCCTGTTCCTCACGTAGTCTACGAATATGTACTCGCCCAGGTTGTCGAGTGAAGAATAGTATGCTCGTCCTTTGTTCATTTCAGTCATTTTCTCTACAAACCCTACGAGATATGGATCCTCCGTAACCATGAACGTACTGATGGTTATTTTCTCGCGGCGGCATGCTATTGCTTCATCCAACGTCCGATTCACGATCTTGGGATCAAGCCCGAAAGAATTCAGATACAAGCCTCCATCGCGATCATATATCGCAGACGGTTTACCGTCAGTAATCATGAAAACCTGCCTGTTAGCATTCTTGGTCCGACGCAGAATGTTTCGCGCAACTTGTAGGCCTGCCTTGGTGTTGGTGTGATATGGCCCGACTGAGACGAAGGGCAGATCTTCGATGTTGACCTGTCTGGCATCGTCGCCGAAAAGGACCAAGTGTAACTCGTCCTTCGGGTACTTTTTGATTATCAATTCGGCCAGTGCAAGGGCGACTCGTTTAGCTGGGGAGATTCGATCCTCCCCGTAAAGGATCATGCTGTGACTGATATCCAGCAGCATAACTGTCGCGCAGGACGTTGAGTGCTCCACCTCGTAAACTTCAAAGTCATCTTCATGTATGTTCATGTTGAATCCGTCACGCCGGATCGAATTCCCGATGGTGGCAGTAAAATCGATGTTGGAGGTATGGTCTCCAAAACGGTAGGGCCGCGTTTCGCCTAAACGTTCAATGCCATCACCTTCAAAAGGTGTGTCGTGTCCACCGGCTAATCCTTTTTTGAGCGAGGTAAAAATCTGTTTCAGGGAATCTTCGCGGATTCTTCGGCCGCCTTTGTCTGTCAACACGAACGCCGTTTTGTCGCGCTTTATGAGGCCCTGTTCTTCCAGTTCCCGCAGAAATTCCTCGTAGTTCGTTTCATCACCGAAGACTCCATACCTGTTGTCCAAGAATTTCATCCAGTCAAGTGCTTCTTCTACATCACCACTAGTCTGAATCATGATATAATTGAACATCCCAATCAACTCCTCAAACCGATCCTGCCTAGAGTTGGATTCGGGTATCCATTTGGTGTATTCGAAATGGATCATTGTGATCTCCGTACGGTCAGATTACCCAGCCGGCATACTATCATGAGAGGACTGAAGTGTCCATGGCAATCACCTTATCTTGAGGGTTGATAGTCCGATGAGAGCCAAAATGCCGGCTATTATCCAGAAACGGATAACGACCTTAGTTTCACCCACTCCACTGTGCTGGAACGCGCTGTGAATAGGTGCTATATAGAAGATCCTGCGACCAAGCCAATTGATACCTATCTTTTCCTGTATTAGCACGGAGAATGCCTCAATGACAAACACGCCTCCGATGATCAGGAAGAGGAACTCCTGTTTGAGCAATACGGCCATTGTGCCGATTATGCCGCCCAGGGTCATCGACCCTACGTCTCCCATGAACACCTGGGCCGGATATGCATTGTACCAGAGGAAACCGAGGCTGGCTCCAAAAATGGCAGAGGCGATCACCGCCAGCTCGCCACTGCCAGGGAGGTAGAAAAACTGTAAGTAGTCTGAGTAAATCGCATTGCCAATTACATAGGCAAAGATACCGTATACCGCTATTGCGAATGACACAGGGACAATTGCCAGTCCGTCAAGTCCATCGGCAAAATTCACTGAGTTGGTGATAGCTACGATGACGAATACGATGAAAGGAAGATACCACCATCCAAGGTTGATGACAGGTGACTTCAGGAAGGGAATGTAGAGTTCCGTCGAGATCTCTGACGTCACCGGAGAGATTTCCGGCGTGAGGAAAATGATACCCAGGATCACGCTGTAACCTACTTGCCAGAACAGTTTGATCCTTTGCGACAACCCGCGGTCACTGTTTTGATTCTTGAGTACCCGGTAGTCATCAATGCCGCCCAATACAGTGAACCATATCAAAGCCAAGAAGAAAACGAGCGCAAAGCGATTGAGCAGGTCGCACCAGAGCAGTGTGCTTGTGAAGATGGCGAGAATTATCAACAATCCTCCCATCTGCGGCGTTCCCGATTTTGAAGCAGTTGAGATCGATGAAAATACCCGCGGAATGTCTCGAATTCCTTTGATATATAGAATGCGAATGAATGATTCCCCGAAGATCAGCGTCACGGCAAAGGCTGTCAGCGCTGCTGCAATTGCACGGACACTCAGGTACTGGAACAGTCTGAGAAAGGACAGCTCGCCAACTGTGTCGAACAGATATGTAGCTAGATGATAGAGCATGTCAGATTCGTCCTACCGGCTGATTAATGAGGTTGGCCAGCTCATTCAAGGCTCTCTTGATGGGGAATATCGGTTGGAAATCCACGCAGGTTATCAACATGCTCGCCATTTCTGTCCGTATCAGCTCGAAATCTGTGATTATTCCGCGCCTTGTGAGGTCGGCCATTGCCAGAAGAATCGCTTCACGGATCTTCCAGTTGGTATTCAGATAAAAGCGCCTAATCTGGGGAATGAAGGAAGTCATACTGGTTTTTCCCAGTGCACGAATTGCCTCGACTACAACTTCGAAGCTCGAGTCTTCGGTCAGAGAAAGCAATGCCTCCGTGAAATGATCGTCAGCTTCGAATTGGTCTGCAAGCATGGCGGCCGCTTGGGCCGCAGCCGACCTGACCTCAAAATACGGATCAGTGAAGGCATCAAGGATCGCACGGCGTACATCGG
>JABIQT010000122.1 GCA_018667995.1 Candidatus Latescibacterota bacterium | reverse complement strand
TGCCCATAGGGGATAGATCGTGGCACAAAACAATCCGAAGATGGTATCCGCGTCCGACCTCATGTCGTGGCTCGATGCCGGGAAACCCATGGTGGTCCTCGATATTCTGTTCAAGGACCGGTACGAGAGAAAGCACATAGAGGGCGCCATTCAGGCTTGCGTATTTGAAGTCGGTTTTATGAATCAGGTAAAAGAGGCCATAGGAGATCTGGCGACGACCGTCGTCGTGTATGGTTCCAGTGACGGTTCCATGGACGCGAGAACCGCTTCTGAGAAACTTTTTCGAGCAGGTTATTCTGACGTCCGGGTGTTGGAGGGCGGATTTGCCGAGTGGCAGGCCGCAGGGCTACCTGTGGCGGGGGCTGATGCCACCCACATCGATCCACCTCATGAGCCGATTCGCATTGCAGATGGGGCCTACGTGGTGGACACAGAGGGCAGTACTGTGGTGTGGGCGGGACGTAACCCCAATTCCACCCACCAGGGGACCGTTGCACTCTCCCGGGGAGCCATCACGGTTCAGAATGGGGAGATTAGTGGTCTGTTCGAACTAGATATGAAATCCATACGGAACAGCAACCTCGAGGGCTCGCCCGCGAAAGAAGTGCTGGAAGAACATCTCAAATCAGACGATTTTTTCTTTGCGTCTCTCTTTCCCAAAGCTCGTTTTACCATGACAAAGGTAGCGGTGGATTCTGTAGCGCCTTCAAGTAGTGTGAACTCCACCGTTACAGGGGATTTTGAAATGCGGGGTGTGCACAAGGAGCTTAGTTTTCCGGCCACCGTGGCTGTCAAACCGGATGGGGGGATCGCCGTAGAGGCGCATTTTGATGTGGACCGAACCCGGTGGAACATTATCTACGGATCGAGTCGGTTTTTCGAGCATCTGGGTATGCACATGATTTTTGACAATATCAGTATTGAGCTGCGAATCCTTGCGCTGACCTGAGAAGTGAGGCCACTTCTCAATTGCTGTAGTCGGGTTCAGCGCTCTGGATTGTCGGACCGCGTGGTCGCCAGTCTGACAGGGCCACTGTTGTAATGTCTCACTGTGCACAACCAGCAAATATGGACGATCCAAAAGGGATCACTGAGGAAAGGGTATATCCATGGACCAGGTGTCAGAAGAAGCTGCGTTCCTGTTTGATCTGCAGGGCTATCTGCTACTGAGGGGGGTATTGACTACCTCGGAGTGCGCGAGTCTGCTGTCTACACTGCAGCGTCTTGAAGAAGAGAAGTTTCCTGACTCCTGGCTGGATAGTGTACCAGAAGACGTCGTGGCACGGCCTACAAGGGAAACGAAGATCGGCCAGCAACTACGGCTGAACGGCATGCCTATTCTGGATCCCGTCTTCGATCTGCTCATTGCCCATCCCACTATTACGCCCTACCTGCACGCTTTTATGGGAGACCCTCAGCTGATCAATACGTGGTCCATATCCAAAAAGAAAGACTCCAAGCAGGGCGGATGGCATCGGGGCGTTCCGACGACGGATTACAGTTACGACCGGGGTATGATCCGAACCAGGATGCTCAATACGGTGTACTTCCTGACGGATAACGGACTTCACGACGGCAGCTTGATGGCGCTTCCCGGTTCCCATAAGAGCAATCTCGACCTGAAATGGTCCGAGCATGACGGGCTGGAGATGCCCGGTTCGGTTCCCGTAATAGGCGCACCTGGAGACGTCCTTATATTCTCCGAGGCACTACTGCATAACGGCATGGACAAAACCACGGATGGTATCCGATCCAACTTGTACTATAACTACGTACATGCCCACTATCACGTAGCCATGCGTGAACCCGGAAATATACATCACTTCTATTTCCCTGAAAAAATCCGTGCCCGCCTGACTCCCGAACAACGGGAGATGACGAGGTGGATGGAGTTCACCAGATGTCCGTAATTGAGAATGATCGGGAGGAATCTGCGGCACCCGAGACAAAACGGGGATTGCTGCGCGTGCTCGGTATTATCTTTGGATTGACGGTGACGGTGGGCGGTATTATCAGTATGGGCATCTTGAGGATGCCGGGGCAAGTGGCTGAACAACTGCCGGACCCATGGTGGTATATGGCCGTGTGGATAGCGGCAGGGCTCTTCGCGCTTCTTGGCACGACGGCAGCAGCAGAGCTGGCTACGGCGCTGCCGCGTGCGGGTGGGTACTACGTATATGCCCATCGCGCCTTCGGTCCTTTTGTGGGGTTCGTTTCCGGCTGGACGGACTGGCTGGTCTGGTGTGGCTCCATTACGGCCACCACCTTCGTTATCATGGAATACCTGCACCTTCTCATTCAGGATCTGCCTGATCAGGATGTCCTTGTAGCCATCGCCATGACCGTGGCTTTCGCTATGCTGCAATGGCGTGGCGTACGTTGGGGCAGCAACATCCATAACGTCACCAGCATCATCAAGACACTCATATTCCTATTCCTGATAGGCGCTTGCTTTTTTGTAGATATTGGACCAACGGCAGTTTCCGATGCTCCTGCCATCTCGAGTGGTTATTCCATCTTCGGCGCATTCGTGATCTCACTTCAGGGGGTTATCTACGCCTACGACGGGTGGGTTTTCTCTGCCTATTTCTCGGAGGAGGTCAAAGATCCCGGCAAGAACATCCCTAAGGCAATGTTTGGCGGCATCCTCTTCGTCATTGGAGTCTATTTGATCATCAACCTGGCGTTACTGCGCATGCTTCCCATGGAACAGATCGCCGGGTCAGAACTCGCCATTGGCATTGTGGTACAGAACTTGTTTGGCCCTTCGACTCAAACAATCCTCACTGCCGTCTTCACTGGGTTTATGATCATTGGCTTGAACCTTGGATTTATGATCGCCTCCCGGGTTGTGTATGCTATGAGTGTGGACGGCCTTTTTATGAAAAAAGGGACGACTGTGAACGAGGGAGGCACACCCACCAATGCACTCCT
>JABIQT010000024.1 GCA_018667995.1 Candidatus Latescibacterota bacterium | reverse complement strand
TAGCTGCCCGCCGGTCGTTTGTTCGTATCTTTCCATCCAGCGCCAGAGGTCCCGTGGATTCGGGCTACCCGCGGGCTTCTGAGTAGTGAAGGGTTCGAGCATCTGCGCTTGCTCTGCGCCATCACGGTAAATAACGTTGCGGCCGCATCGCCACGCCATTTTGTGGCCTTGAGGACAAGGACAGTATCCTGGCCGTCGAGGATGGCGGTACCACAATCCACCGATCGATTCTCCAGGCCTCTGGGCACCGGGGAGGCGGGATCACTGCAACTGGTGAGATGCGTGAGGCCAGACAGAACAACAGCTGGAAGTAGTCGATATGGGCACCACCACGATCGCATCACACCATCCCCTTAGACCAGCTGCAGATGACTCGCTCCACTAGCAACCTACCCAGACATCACACCACTAGCCAAAAGCGAGTTTCAATGAGTTCGTCGCGGGCATCATGGACCAGCGTAGGCCGGCACACTGCTCGCAGGGTGACTCAACATGCTGAAGCGTCCCCTTGCGGCAATCGCGTGGCGGGTGGACACAGGGGTATCTGCTGAAACACACTGAGCGTCACCACGTCCGTCGTGTCAACAGGAAAAGGACCGCTTGGCACGGGTTATCTCGGCTCTTTCCCATCTGTCGGGAGCTCTTCTTTGGCGGGGAAATATTCAATAATGGACAAAAGAGACATTGAACGCCTCCTTGAGAGCACCGGAAGGAAGGTGTACTCATGGATATTTCCTATTATTTGGGTCGCGCGACTTGACGGGGCGGTGAGATCCACCTCCCCAACTACCTGCACACTCCATAATGCCTCGAGTATGTATGTTTGATTCAATTCGTACGCGCCATCTTCCCTTGTTCTTCGCAGTCGCGGGTCTGCTCTTGGCCACACTCTTCCTGCTGTTCTACCGGCTGGTCTTCCAAGCGATCGACCTAGCCTTCGAGCAACAGAATCTGGCCTCACACGCCAGTATCGTACCGCACCTGCAGAAGTCGCGCCAAACCCTGGTTCGTCAGGCCCGCATCCTCCATGTCAGCCGGGGGATCCGGCGCCAATTCGCCGGTGAGACAGATCACGTCATCTTGGCACAGAGCCTAGATGTCTTTGCACGCCGGTGGTTCGAACGCACGAAAAATCCTTCGATCCGCGGCCTCAGCTACCTAGACGCCCGCGGGAACCCCATCGTTGGGATCGATTTTCAGCAGGATGAGCAAGTCGTCGACCTCGGTCAGTTTGCCGATGTCGGGCCAGAAACTGCCGCTGCGACGGGACCGAACGTTATTCGTGGAAGCCTGACAGCCCTGCCTTCGGGTGAGATGGACGTGCATGTTGCCACACTGGCCGATTCGACGATGGTTCTGCGCACCCTCTTCGACATCAACCACCGGCGCACGAAGGCACTGCTCGGACACGTCGTCGTCGACCAGTCTTTGGAAGACGTGATCGATTGGACAGGAGGCATCGATCGACGACTGGTCGTCTACGATCGGCAGAATCGACACCTGATCTATGATTCAGACGATCTCAGCCGTACGGGAATTGCCCTTGAGACTGGTGCGCCCGACCTGGCCCGGCCACTTTCGAGTGGGGCATCCGAGACCTCGGACGAAAAACACTTTTCCACGCGATTCGACGTCGATAAGGAAAGCTTCCTCCTCACCCACGAAGAGGTCGGTGATCCTCCCTGGGATCTGGTCACAACCGTTAGGATACTTACCGGACCGTTAGAGTTCCAGGGCACTGTACTCATCGTCGCCTCGATCTTTTTCGTGAGCATCGGCGGACTGACCATCTACGTGCTCGTCACGCGCATCCGAAATCGATCAGAGGCGCTCGAGGAAGCGAACCAGATCGTCTCGCATCACAATCAGATGCTGGAACAGGAACTCAGGACGGCCCACGATATGCAGATGCGTCTGATGCCAACATCCGACCCAAAACTTGCCGGCTATGACATCGTCGGCCACTGTCGACCGGCAGAGGCGGTGGGAGGAGATTTCTTCCAGTACTTCACTCCCGGTGAAGACCGCCTTCTCTTCGGTCTCGCGGACGTCACCGGTCACGGCATGCAGGCGGCAATTCCCACGATGGTTTTTTCGGGCCTGCTGAATACGCAAGTGGAGTACACGCCCGAGCCCCAGGAATTGATGCAGCGACTCAACCAGTCCCTGCATCGCGTACTCGAGAAGCGGACCTTCATCTGTTTCAGCATCGGCGAACTTCATTCCACGACTGGAACGATGCGGATCTCCAACGGCGGCTGTCCTTTCCCTTACCATTACCGGACCCGCACCGGCACGGTGGACGAAATCGACCTCAGTGCGATTCCGCTCGGCGTTCGCGCCGAGTCGGCCTACGGGACGACGGAGATCACACTCGAGCCTGGCGACGTCGTGGTTTTGTGCTCCGATGGCATCATCGAGGCTGCCAACCCCGAAGGAGAGTTGTTCGGCTACGATCGCACACGTGAGGTCATCCGGCAGGCTGGAAAACAATCCCTGTCGGCACGACAGTTGATCCAGCGAGTTCTCGACGATGTGGAGCGCTTTGCCGGTGACGGCAAGCAGGAGGACGATCAGACCGTCGTTGTGCTCAGGGCGGAGTCCTCCACAGCGCCTGCTCCATCGGAGCTGTCGAGGAACTGAGATGCAGAGACTAATCTACAGTATCACCGGTGCGACGGCGGGGGTCATCTACCTCGCTGACCTGCTACCGTATGGGGCGGTGGTGGGGATGATCATCGGGGCGACGTTGGGCTGGCTCACGGCCGTTCTCACAGCCTCTGAGAATGGCCGGGTCGGGGGGCTGTTACGTAAAGCTTGGCCGGTGCCGCGTACCCCCAGAAGCTTCGGCGTGAATCCGAAGGAACTGGAGCCCGATGAGGTCAACTATATCCATGAGGTGAGGACGATCTCCTATCACACTGAGATCGTCATCACCGTCGGGCTGCTGGCGGGACTCCTATCCATCGACCACGGTGACATGGAAGCGAGTCTCTGGCTCCTGTCGAGTTTCCTGCCCGTCTACCTGATCGAGGTGCTCTGCAGTGCCAGCTTCTTCGCGATTTGGATTCTCCGTCTGGGGATCTTTGCTCACCTTCTCTTGAGATCCCTCTGGATCGGACTCGTTGGTCTTGGCTTCGCCTATCCGAGCGGTGTGAATCGAACCCGGCTCCACGGGGCTCTGACATCGCGATTCTACAAGCACCTGACAGCACCCGACACAGCCGTTCGCCTGACTATCCGCATCGAGCACCTTTCGAGCGAGGCCTACAGCGTCTGGCTCAGCGCCTTCTTCAGTTTGGCCATGTGGACAACCTGGCTGGTGGGGAGTCACACCCTGGCCACCGCGTCGATCTATGCTATCACCTACGTCGGCACTGATTTGGGGAGCAACGCGGAAGCTCTCGCCAGGTATACGGCGTTGGCCTATGCAATCGGGCTGGTGATCCTGTGGTCGTTCCTGCGGGTGACCCAAAGCGAGGACATTGCCCTCTGGCGCCAGTCGCTCCTTGAGATCTTCTACTACTATCGAGCGGTACTTCTACCGCGGTCACCGATCCGGGCCGTGGTCGTATCGAGTTTACCGGTGATCTGCCTCGCCAGCGGAGTGATCTTACCGGATTCCTTTTCGAGCCATGGCGATTATACGTATGTCGAGCGGCTTTCACCGAATACGAGCCTAAACAGCCCTGCGCTGGGCAAAATGCGAGTGGAGGAAGGGCACCTGGAAATTTTCCTCAATCAGGGGTACCTTGCGGCTACAGGCATAGATGTACAAAGACCCGATCATCTGCCGTCGTCTTCCCTTTTCGCGGAGCGGATCGGCGTTGCCATTGACGGGACGCCAATCGCACCGCCTCAATGGATGATCACGTCGTGGTCGGGAAGGCCGATCCTCTATTCGGTCGTTCCCGTCCATCACCTTCCTCCGGGGCCGCACCAGTTGAACCTCCTCAACCAGACCCCAAACGCCCCTCCCTTCTCCATCCCCTTCTTCGTTCTGCATAGCGAGCATTGAGCTCGGCAGGGGTTGTCCAATTTGCAGACGCCTACCCAGCCAGAGAGGCAGGTTATTGATGAAAACTGATGATGTCGATCTCAGCATTCCAATGTTGCCCGACATGGAGCTTACGGCAACGACAGTGGCCGAATCATTAGGGGCATTCATTGGACTCGAAGCAACAAAGATCGATGAAGTCAAGATGGCGCTGATTGAAGCATGTATCAACGCCTTCGAGCATAGCCGCAGCCACGAACGTCGAATCGATCTGAGCTTCAAGATTAGCGATAAGGCGCTGACGATTACGATCAGTGACGGCGGTGACGGCTTTAATATGGACGACGCTCTGCGCCGTATCGAGGAAAAACGCGACAAGGGTGAGAAACGAGGTTGGGGGCTGACGCTCATCGCGGAATTGATGGACGAAGTCGACATCGCTTCGAGCCCCTCTGGCACCCTCGTCAAGATGAGCAAATACCGTTAGGCCCTGTCCTTACCAATTCCCCGAACACATCGAAGATTCCATCGGTCTGGAGAACCTACCAAGATGAGTACAGAATCAATTCCGGTTACCGTCAATGGCAAGGTCGCTATCGTCACGGCCCCCGGCTACGTGAACGAAAAGAGCGCTGAGGCAATTTCGGAGGAGTGCAGTGGCTTGATCAACGACGGGGTCTCTCTGGTCCTGATCGACATGCGAGATTGCCGCATGGTCAACAGCGTGGGTGTGGCGATCATTATCGAAATCATCGAAGTGCTCGATGAACAGGGAGGGAGCCTCAGTTTCTGTCGTCTTTCCGAAACCATCGCCAAGACCTTTCAGATCATGGGGCTCAAGGAACTGGCCGGGATGTACAGCGACCAGGAGGAAGCCCTCGCCGCGCTCGCCGCAGCCTGACCAGATGCGGCGGAAGGTGGCCCGTTCAGGGGCAATCCACCCCACCCACGTCCGGCTCCGAACCTCATGAAAGGAATTGTAGATATGCCAGTTCCCTCATATCCCGCTGCGTTCCGGTGGACTTTCGCGCTATGGATGGCCCTATCCCTCATGGCATCGTGGCAGGACCAGGCGACGGCGCAGGAGCCGGTTCTCGAACTGAGTGCGCCATCGGATCAGCCAGAGCTGTCGATGCATCATCCAGACATTTCACCGGACGGGCAATACATTGCAGCCTCCGTGTCGGTAACAGAAAACTGGGAACAATCAACAATTTGGATTTTTGATCGAAAAACAGGAAAACAACGTCAGCTCACAGCACCAGATACCACGATGAGAAGATGGGGGGACGTATGTGCGCGGTGGTCTCCAGACGGCAAGAGTATCTTGTTTGTTTCAGATCGTAATGGAACGTCTGGGGTCTATCTCGTCGACATAAATGGCGCATCCTTGCGCCGACTTTTTGATGTAGAGGCAACTGATGTCTGGTATGCTCAAGCGGATTGGTCACCTGACGGGGAAAGGATCATATATCCAAATCTCATCGGTGATGACGAGAACCAGTCCAACCTGTTCACCTATCATTTGACGAATGGTGCAGTCGAGCAGGTAACTGAGGAGGACAATGCTTCCATCGCTTTTCCTTCCTGGTCCAGTGATGGTCTCTCCATTCTATATAGAATGGAGAGAGACAAGCGTCGCTATCTGGTCAGAATCCGCCTCGAAAGCGGCAAGACAGACACCATCGTCTCAAGTGAGAATGAGGAGATGGAATTTGCCTTTCCGAGACTTTCTATGGATGGCAACTGGATTGCTTTTCATTCTGCTCCTAAGACCTACATCGTGTCATCAATCGGTGGCGAACCCCGCGAAGTGCTCCCACCTGAAGATCGCCAACTGTTTGGGCCTGTCTGGGATGGAGCATCGCACCGGCTTCTATACCACCAAGCAGAAGTCGAGAGGGGTCAAGTCATTGTGCGTGACATGCGGACAATGATTGAATGGACCGTGCTGTCCATGTCTCCAACGGTATTCGCTCAGTGGGCAAGTTGGTCGCCTTCCGGAGCCTACGTCAGCTTTCTTGCTGGACCTTCGGATGGGCGATCCGACTCAACACTTGTCATCGCTACGGTCAATGATCGACAGATTCGCGAAGTTCAGGCTGACTGGCCGACCACGCCTGGATCGAATGCGCCAGCCTGGCTATCTAATTCAGTCATTGCATACTGTAAGCGAGATTCACTTCGAAGCTCTGCTGAAGCGGGAGGTGTAACAGGCGTTAGTCGAATCGTAGCCTACGATGTCACAAAGAATACGAGCACTGAGGTGCTATACGAAACGCCAAGCCAGATTCAACGGTTGGCCGTGTCCCATGACGGTGAACTTGTTGCTTTTGGCCTCGAACAGGACATCTGGATATACGATCGCGTAGATAACATGGCCTATCAGGAAACGTTCAACGGACATCCTGTGAGTGTTCTGCAATTTTCCACCGACGATACGGCCTTACTTTTTCGCGAAAATAATCATCTCTACATTCACGACCTTGATTCAGGGGAAACCACAGCTGTGAGTCCCGATGACGATTGGCAAGGCCCCCAACCAATGTGGACCACTGATCGGGAGGTGCTTTATTCTGGAGCCGTCACGGGAGGCATGGTTCAAGTTCGCAGTTTAAATCGTGATTCTGGGGAATCCAGACTCGTCTACGGTAGCAAGAAGCACTGCTGGCGACCTTTCAGGAATCAAGACGGACAGGTGTTCCTTCAAGAAGGCCCCCCGGGCAAATGGACCATGTTGATGCTTGATGGTCAGACAGAGAAAGCCGCAGAGTTCCTGGCCAATGCGACTCGTCCTGTTTTCTCCAATGATGGTTCAATGTTGGTCTATCTCAAGATTGAAGAACAAGCTTCAGTATCAATCTGGTCGCGCGACGTATCCTACCTGATGGCCACTGCTCTTCCTTAAAGACTCCGCACCGGCATTTCTCTATCCAGATGATCTTGCGCCCATTCGTAGAGGATTCTCGATGAATTCATCTCGCCCGAGCATTACCGTATTCGCCTGTGTGTTATTGTGTTCCACTCCATGTCTCGCAGGGGATTTTTCCGATCCTATTGCCCAAAATGAGATCTACTTCACCCAATTTCAGACTGAGGAGCTCCATCAAGAGCCAATTTCCTCGCCAGATGGCCACCTGATTGCCTATCTAAAGGTCGATCCGCAGAACATTGGCAATCGGAGACTATGGGTGATGGACCGCGACGGTGGGAACCCTCGACCTCTGATCGTCGAGTCACGATCACATATTCAGGCATACCCAAAATGGTCACCTGACGGTCAACTTATTGCCTTTTCTTCGGATCTCGGCGGAGAGACCGGTATCTGGACTGTTCATATTGAGACTGGTGTCGTAACAAGCATCACTGACCGTCACCTAGGCGCCGATGCATTTGCGGTGTCGCCTACATGGTCGCCCGATAGCAAGGCGTTGGCGGTAACCGAGTACGGCATCAATACTGATCACCTTCTCAAGTACAATCTCTCCGGGGAGGAACCGGATACGCTTTGTCAAGCACGTAATATTATTTTTCCTGCCTGGTCTCCCGACGGAAACAGTATCCTCTTCTCTGGGGAGACACACGGGAATGGTAGTTTTTGGATACTCTCCTTGGATAGCCGAACTGTTGAACCACTCAATTCTGACGGCGTAATCGGTTTTTATCCTGCTTGGTCTCCAGATGGCGAGTGGATAGCCTTTCAGAGTGACCCCGGGCCGCATATCTATGTTCTCCGGGCTAAAGGAGGGAGCCCAGTTCAAGTCACCGATGAATCCTTGGTGACTGGTGCTCGCACCGTCGCCTGGGACCACGATGGTGAAGCACTTCTCTACTCTGGTCACCCATTGGCAGAGCAAGATGCACGTGCACATCTTGCCATCGTGGATACCACGGGACAGAATTTCGCAATATTGGCCGACGTGACTCAGGCCGGAGGCGCCATGAATGTCATCGGTCGTCAAACCCCATCATGGTCGCCGGACGAGCGTTTCATCGCCTTCACCTCTTTTGTCGAGGACACTACGATTTCTATCGTAGAAATAACAGGGGGGGACGTGCGCGAGATTTCGCCAGGAAACGGACAAACGTTCTCCCCTTCAGGAGATGAAATTGCCTACGTTCACGGGAATGCACTGTGGACTTCAAGTCTCGACGAAGTTGATCCGTATCCCATTACGCTCGCGCTCCCGGGATATATCACCCGTCCGCACTGGTCTTCTGATGATGAGTGGATTGTCTTCGAAAATAGAAATACCCTTTGGAAAGTATCACCTTACGGAGGAGAGCCGAATCCTCTATTCGAAGATAGAGACCAGTCTTTCACGGTTGGCTGGGCAGAGAACTCTCAGTATTTCTACTACATCAGCCCCCGGACACAGGGGCCACAGGACGCGGGCAACGATGGTTGGGGAGGCCTTTGGAAACTTGCCACTACATGGGCTAGCCCTCCGGAATATATATCATCGAACGCTGGCTGGTTTACTGATATATCAGATGACGCTTCGTTTTTTACAGCAGGCGGCATGAGTGCGAGTCAAGGACTTCTTATTCAGCGTCTCGCCGATGGCACCTCGAAGAGGCTCCTCTTCGAGGAAAAACCGGGCCATCAAGTAATCAGCACATCGGTCTCACCCTCTGGCACTCGGGTAGCTTTCTACTTGGTCACCGAATGGTACACACACACTTGGATAGCCGACGTCAGGAATCTCATCAATCAGTCCGTGAGCCTCCCTTGACACTGAACGCCAAGAATTACGTTAGATCTACGGGTTTCTTCTTCGGAGCAGCCCTTATTGTATTCTCTGGAATTCTCATTTTTTCTTATTCCCAGTCGATCTCTTCTGTAGAGAGCTTACTGCGACAGCAAATCGAGGATGTGGCGCGTGAGACGGAAGGCAGTATTTCAAGGGCGTTCCCCATAATTGACCATGAAACAAAGCTCTTATCGAGAAACAGAGCCCTGAAGAGCCTTTATGCGCACCGGGAAGATGGCCCGGATGATCATTCTGAAGTTGCCGATTTTGTTAACTGGTTCTGTCAGAATGCCGAGACGACGTACATGACCATTGGATACCTTTCCTCCACTGGGAGGCTTCTCCACCACGCCGATCAAGATATGACTGGCCAGAGCACGGGGTTGCCTATTGTCGGTCGAACGAATTCCAATATTCTCGAGAGAGCTAGAGCTACAGTGGCCAGTTCGGGAAACGATCTCAGCGTTCGTGTCGACAGTACGCAAGCAGGAGAACAAGTCGTCTTTTTGAGTCGTGCCATTAATATGAGAGGACTTACAGGAACTGTTGTCGCCGCCGTCCCTTTGGAAGAGGTTCTGCCAGTCAGGCTCACCGAGCACATGACGCTTGCCATCCACGAGCGAGCTACTGAACGTCTGATATATCAGAGCGACAGTAAATTACTCCCGGCGAAACGGGCATTGATAGAAGAAGTCGGTGATGATCAGGACGAGCAGAGAATTCTGACCATCCGGGCGGAAATGGATGAACCACCGTGGTCGGTGGCCGTCTATATGAATGCCGAACCCTACCTCAAGAAACCCCGCCGAGCCGGCCGCTTGACCCTCCTCGTTTCGCTCGGCTTTGTGCTGATTTCCGGATCGATCATCCGGAGCCTGCTGAAGCGAATCGAACGTCGGTCGGCTGACTTGGCTCAAGCCAATGCCGAGATCGAGGAACGCAACCACAGCCTGGAAGAGGCTCAGAAAATTGTCCGAGCTCACAACGAGATGCTCGAGGCAGAGTTGGCCACGGCGAGCAGCATGCAGATGAAGCTGATGCCTGACGAGAGTCCGACC
>JABIQT010000025.1 GCA_018667995.1 Candidatus Latescibacterota bacterium | reverse complement strand
TGAGCGAACTTGGGCATGTTACGGCGTTTATCTATACCGATAAAGTAGTCGAGCGCCCACTTATTGATGTCGCTGTTCATGATCATGTTGCTTAAGGGAGCGAAGGCGGCTGCGACTTTGCTCACCGAAGCTATATGACCGAATAGACGGTTTCGCAGAGGGAGGCCGTGCTTGTCATAGTAGTGTGCAAGAAATTCATACTTCATTTTCGCCATATCCACGTTGGAAGGGCATTCAGATTTACAGCCCTTGCACTCCAGGCATAGATCGAGAGCTTCATATAACCTGTGACTGGTGAATCCTTCATCGTCCAGTTGTCCCGACAGAGCTGCTCGGAGCATATTAGCACGACCGCGGGTGCTGTGTTCTTCGTCCAGGGTTGCCATATAGGATGGGCACATGGTTCCGGTCAACTTCTTGCGACAAGCGCCTACGCCATTGCAGAGCTCCACTGATCGCGCGAAACCACCGTCGGCTGAGAAGTCAAAGAACGTGTTTATTTGTTCAGTCTCATAATCCGGACCAAATCGTAGGTTCTCCGTCATCTTCTGTCCGCCTACGATCTTCCCTGGATTCATGATGTTTTTTGGGTCAAAAATTGCTTTGAGTTCGCCAAATGCGCCGTAGAGTTTCGAGCCAAACACCTTCTCATTCCACTCGCTTCTGACCAGTCCGTCACCGTGCTCCGCGCTCATGGCGCCGCCGAATTCTAGGACCAGGTCCCTGATATCCTCTGCGATTCTGCGCATCTTATCGATATCTTCTGTGGACTTCAGGTTGATCAGCGGTCGAATATGCAGCGTCCCAACGCTGGCATGGGCGTAATATGTAGCAGTAGTGTCATGATCGGCCACGATCTGTCTGAATCGACTGATATACTCCGGTAAGTACTCAGGGGAAACAGCCGTATCCTCGACGAAAGTGGCCGGTTTGGTATCTCCCTTCATCCCCATCAGCAAACCCAGCCCGTTCTTTCGCACTCCCCAGACGTTGGCCTGTTCGGTTGCAGTTGTCGCCCGCACAGACGCATATCCGAGATCTCGTTCTTTCAGAATCGCATCAAGATTGTCCATTTTTTGGGCAAGCTCGTCCTGTGATTCTCCGTAGTACTCGACGACAAGAATGGCCTCTGGGTCGCCAACGATGAATACCCGCTGTCGCGACGCCTCTATGGACTCTTTAGCCAGGTCGAGTATAGCCTTATCAACCAGTTCTACGGCAGCTGGATTGGTCTTGAGGATTTCGATGGTCGCTTCCATGGCCTCTATGAGGTCTGAGAAGTGAACGACATCGAGTCCGGTCATAGTCGGTACAGGCACAAGATTCACTTTTGCCTCGGTCACGCCGACCAGAGTTCCCTCGGATCCCACGGCCATCTTGCAGAGATCGAACGGACCTTCGTTGACGAACTCATCCAGGTTATAGCCGCCTACCCTTCGGAGAATATTGGGGAATCTCTGTTCAATTTCATCTCGATTCTCATCGGCAATTCTCCGGACCTCCTGGTATATCTGACCTTCAATTCCAGCAGCGTTGACCTTGTCGGCGTATTCTCCATCGTGCGTTGGGCCGAACGTAGTCTGAGTACCATCAGAGAGGACCACTTTCAGTTCAAGCACGTGATCGATGGTTTTTCCATAGATTACCGAATGAGCACCGCAGGAATTGTTGCCTATCATGCCACCAACATTCGCGCGATTGCTTGGTGCTACGTCTGGAGCAAACATGAGCCCCGTGGGCTTCAACAGTGCGTTCAATTCGTCAAGAACGACTCCGGGTTGTACTCGTGCCCAGTGCTCCTTCTCGTTGACTTCGAGCAGGGCGTTCATGTGACGCGAGGTATCGATATGGATGGATTTTCCAACAGACTGGCCGGCCAGACTGGTACCGCCCCCGCGCGGTGTAACCGGAATGCCAAATTCGTAGGCTACGCGAATAGTCTCAGCGACATCGTCAGCATGTTGCGGATAGACCACGCCTACCGGTTCTATCTGATACATACTCGCATCAGTGCTATACAGGATTTTGGAGGTGGGATCGAAACGGACTTCACCATCGATGCGCTCCTTAAGAGCGCGCTGCCAGGGTAACATAATAGGAAAAACTCCCTAGGAGAGGAGGCCACGACCGCTCCGACCACTTCGCTCCGCGCTCTCGCGGATGAAGGTCAGCAGCATGTCGATTTCATCTGCAGATTGCAGTTCACGCTTGATTCGTTCTACGGCCTGGGAGGTGTTCAAGTGGGACCGAAAGAGGATTCGGTATGCTTGTTTGAGAATACGGATTGTTTCAGAATTGAAACCGCGACGCTTAAGACCAATAGTATTGAGGCTCACCGGTTT
>JABIQT010000978.1 GCA_018667995.1 Candidatus Latescibacterota bacterium | reverse complement strand
GCTATAAGCTGTGGTATATCGATGTGGCGGAGGATCCGTGGTATGTCAGGTACGGTAAAAGCGGCGATGGCTTCGCTTGGGATCGATCCAACGAACCTGTACTTCAACTTGATCAACCCTGGGAAGCGGGCCGTCTGTTCTATCCCACCGTCCTGAAGTACCAGGAACATTACTTCATGTGGTACGGCAGCTATTTGGTGCAGGATAGACAAAAAACAGCATTGGGTTTCGCTGTAAGTGCAGACGGAATTGCCTGGACTAAGAATCCGCAAAATCCTGTATTTCAACCAGAGCCGACCAACACCTGGGAATCTCACTATACGACCAGTCAGTCTGTGATCCGATACCCTGATGGGTCCTGGCGCATCTGGTACGCGACTCGGACCGGTCCGCCTTTTGTCCACAAATATCTTGCGATCGGGACGGCACATATGGAGGACCTTTCCTGAATTATGGCCGAGTTCGAGCTGGGACAAGCTCTCATCGATCAGGTTACCCCCGTAGTGGCCGGATCCAACATAACGGTAAGATATTCCTACGTAGCCGGCCATCCCATCGATGACACCGGATATTTGAAGATCGTCTTCCGTTTTGCAGGCGACTTCGGAATGCCACAGTTTTCCGAGCCGAGTGCACCAAACTACTGCGCCGTCTCAACTACCGCAAATTGCCGAGTGGATCCCAGGTGGGATGCCAAAGGTCATACACGCCCCTGGGGACGGGCTCTTTTTCTAAAAGTTATGGGTGGTTTTGTAGATTCCGGTGAAGAAATCCATATCACATTCGGCGACCGAACTGGTGGATCGCCAGGTTGGCAGACTCAGACATTCTGCGAGACGTCCTTCGAGTTCAAGACACTCGTCGATCCTGTTGCCACCTATCAGTTCAAGGAACTCGAGACCTCACCGACCATGGCGATAGTCGCTGGACCACCCAGTCGGATGGTTTGTATCGCCCCGTCGCATATAACAACAGGTACCACCTTCGATTACCACATAAAGACAGAGGATAGATGGGGTAACCCCACCGGTCCACCATATAGGTTGACACATTCGGGCTTCGACGAGGCGGGTATCCAGACAATCGAGGCCTCAGACTCGGCGAGCGGGCTGACAGCCAAGAGCAATCCTATTGACGTTTCTGACGATGCACAAACCAGATGGTGGGCCGATTTCCATGGCCAATCGGAGGAGACCGTTGGTACGAACTCAGTTGAGGCCTATTTTGGCTTTGCCCGCGACTTTGCACTGGTAGATATTGCCGGTCACCAAGGCAACGACTTTCAGATTACTGAATCATTCTGGCAAACCATAAACGATACTACCGCTACCTTCCACGCTCCCGGTTCCTTTGTCACCTTCCCGGGATACGAGTGGAGTGGGAATACACCCCTGGGAGGGGACCGGAACGTCTTCTATGCCTCCGAGGGCAGGGCTATCAGCCGAAGTTGTGGTGATCTGGTTCCCGCGGAAGTGGGAATGCGACCTCATTCCCGAACCGCTGAAGATCTGTTCGCATTTCTCAAGTCAGAAAAGGGCGTAGGAAGTGCTCAACGCCACGCCTTCGTGGTCCCGCATGTGGGCGGTAGATATTCCGACCTTGCTATGCACAGTCGTGAGTTCGAATGGAACGTAGAGGTCCATTCGGCGTGGGGGACCTTCGAGTGGTTAGCCCAGGATGCCTTTCGCCTGGGTTACCGCGTGGGAATTTGTGCAAATTCCGATGGCCACAAGGGACGACCGGGCGCATCCTATCCGGGCGCGAGCAAATTCGGATCCTATGGCGGGCTAACGTGTGTGCTCTCTGAGGAATTGACACGGGAATCGGTGATGTCAGCGCTGCAGGCAAGGCACTGCTATGCCACCACAGGGAACCGAAGTCTGGTGGATGTGCGTCTAAAAAGCTCGGATGGTGTCATCGCTGCCATGGGCGATGTGTTGGGTTCAAACGGGAGTGCCCTGAAGCTTCATATCGACGTGACAGGTACGGGTCCTGTAGAGCGCGTGGATGTAATGAACGGCATTAGGCATCTTAAGACGCTACGGCCATATACCGACCAGGAGTTGGGACAGAGACTAAAGATCATCTGGGCAGGCGCGGAGGTCAGGGGGCGTGATCGTGCAGTGACTTGGGATGGTGACCTGACATTAGAGGGCACCGAGATCACCGATGTTACCGCTGTCAATTTCTGGAATCAGAACAATCCGTTGGTTCAGACAAGTTCGCAGAAACTTTCGTGGCGATCCATTACTACAGGTGGATTGTCCGGATTCATTCTGACACTGGACAGCCTCAGGGGCTCGCTTGCCGTCAACACAACTCAGGGAAGATTATGCTGCGACGTTAACAAAATTGGATACGAACCCATTCTCCGCGAATACGGCGGAATCAACAAGCAGATCAGTATTTTTCGATTACCTGATCAACCGTCATCCCATAAATTCACAGCTACGGTACCGATCGATGATCTTGCCGCGGGTGACAACCCCATCTACATCCGCGTCACACAAGAAGACGGCCACATGGCATGGACAAGTCCCATCTATGTGACCAACTGAGACGTCCGAGCGTTATAGTACGCTGCACCAGACATAATTGACCCAAAGTCGAGAATGATCAACGCTGTTCAAAGATGGTAAATTGCCTTCGTGGGGAGAGAGCAACTTGCATCCGCAACACATCGTAGCTGCCGGTTGCCTTGTTACCAATGAAGCCGGACTTATACTCCTTGTTCGGAGTCCAAAGCGCGGGTGGGAATTCCCAGGCGGGCAGGTAGAAGAAGGAGAATCGATCGACGCGGCCGTTATCCGGGAAGTCCACGAAGAGACTGGATTAAGGTGTGCCGTTGACAGACTGGCTTCAGTTACCACATCCCTTTCGAAACCACCAAAGGTGATTTTTGACTTCTTGGGCCATTTCCTGGAAGGGAAACTTCGTACGAGTCCGGAAAGTCTGGAAGTGGGCTGGTTCTCCGAGGAACAGGCGCGAGCCCTCATATCTCATGAAGGCTATCTTGATAGATTCGAGATCTTGATGGGATTCGAGGGGACGGTCCAGTATCGGACTTGTACCTACGCGCCGTACAGAATAGTCCAGCAGAGAGCCTGGTGATTGCTTGGAGCCTGGACGCCGTGCTGATATCTGATTGAGAGGAGCATATGGTAAACATAGGGATAATAGGCTGTGGCGGCATGGGAGGACATCATGCCAAGATCATCAGTAAATTGGAAGATGTCCAACTTGCGGGCGTGGCTGATGAGATTCCTGAGAAGTCACGATCTCTGGCCGAGCAAACGAATACACGAGGTTACACTGATTTCCGCGAGCTACTGCCGCAAGTGGACGGTGTTATGATCTGCACGCCACCATTTGCTCGCACCGAAATCGTCCTCGAATGCGCGGCCGCTGGCAAGCACATCTTCGTCGAAAAGCCCATCGCGCTGAATCTCGCGGAAGCAGACACCATGGTCCAGGCAGCAAAAGCAGCAGGCGTGATCATGATGGTAGGTTATGTTTTGCGATTCACGCACCCTTTCCAGATCATGCAGGAGACCTACGCTTCAGGTGTTCTTGGACGCCTGGTGAATTGCTGGACGAGGCGATACATGCCCTATGACACCGCGAATAGGTGGTACGGGGACCAATCTAAGAGCGGTGGCGTTGCCCTTGATTTTGCCAGCCACGATATAGACTGGGTGCGCTGGATCGGAGGGGATGTTCATCGTCTGTTCGGTCGCGTCGACCGCGTCCGTCCCGGCATTCAAGCAGACGAACACGTACACGCTCAATTCGTCTTTGCCCAGGGAATTGGTGCAATCGACGACAGCTGGGCCCCAGGCATGAGCGACAGCTCTATGGGTGTTTTAGGTAGCGAAGGAGTCATTATCGTAGAACGTGACGGAACCATTCGTCAACGAATTGGTGACGCCGAAGAGACCGTAGTCACCCCGGTACAGGGGGAAACCATCCAGGAACACTTTGTGGCTCGCGTTCGTGATGGAGCGCCACCTAAAGTAACGGGTCACGATGCCCGCGATGTCTTGGCCATGGTCCTGGCTATTCAGGAATCGTCAGAGACTGGGCGAGCAATCGAATTCCAACGTGGATGACCGCACGGAACATGACAGGTAGCTCTATTCGGTATTTGTCGTGGGCTAATCTGAGTCAACATGGACTGTAAGAGCATTCTTCGCCGACGGAAGCGAAGCGGCAGGGAAATTGGCAGATGATGGGTAGGTGTGTTATGAGAGATTTCTACGTACTTCGAATCAACAAACTTGCACTGTCGAACGATCGTTCGTATTATCTATAACGATCATTCGTTTTTCAAGTGTAAGGCCCGTTACGAGGATCTTTAGATGCCGGTTAATATCCGCAGTATCAAGTATCGCAGACAGTCACGGGGTGAGCGTACCCGTGAGGAGATTCTCAGAATAGCAGTAGATATCGCCTCCGAAGAGGGCTTGGAAGGCCTGACCATCGGACGGCTCTCAAAGGTCCTCGGGATGAGCAAGAGCGGACTATTTGCCCACTTCGGTTCTAAGCAGGATCTGCTGCTCGCGACCGTCAAAAAAGCGCGGGACATATTCCATGAGGAAGTCGTCCGGATGTCTGAATCCGTAGAACCCGGTCTGGACATGCTCAATGCAATGATCGCAGGCTGGATGTCCTATCTGGAACGTGACGTATTTCCAGGAGGGTGCTTCTTCTCCGCCGCATCTGCGGAGTTCGATGGGCGACCGGGTCCCGTTCGTAATCTAATCGCTGGGATGACTAAAGCCTGGTTGGACAAGATGACGCAAGAGGCAGCAACGGCAAAAGAGAAAAACCAGATAGACGCGGCAGAGGACCCCGAACAGCTTGCGTTCGAGCTGCATGCTCTTGTGCAAGAAGCAAATTGGGCATATCAACTCTTTCACAAGACCATTTCCTTTGAACGGGCAAGAAATGGAATTCAGCGACGACTCGAAATTGCAGCATCGAAAGCCATGAGATATCGATAGCGTCAGGGTCTCAGCGCCGATGCGCGCTATGGTAGGTCCCTTCATAGTGACAGATCTGTACTTGCTCAACGACTGCGCTTTCAAATCTACGGTCTTCAGATTTTGACCTGATATTGCTCCGAGACATTGGCATCGACATCGCTGATGAACCAGATGCGCTAGTACACGAGCAATAACGCCACGGTCAATCGAAGAATGGCCGCAACACCTGACCTCTTCAGGACGGAAACATGAATCAGCACCCTCGCCTCTACCCCAATAGACACGACGCCGAGATTCTGAGAAAACAGTCCCACCCCAGATATAGGATTCTGGTGGGTAATCTTGTTGAATCTGCCGAATGGTGCCTGGAGCAGGTACCGCGTCGTGACTGGATACCTCCAGCACCGTCCGATCCCATACATAGAAACCTCTATGATCGTTTCTACGCGATCATGAAGGACCTGGCGATCACTGAACATCTGGCATTCACGCATTCCCTGACTGGAACAGAGAAGTACGGAGCCGCAGCCAGAGAATGGGTGCTCGCAAGTTGCAGTGTATGGAAGCGAGAAGCAGAAGGAGCAGTTGACGGTGGCAAAGCTTATGCTGTCAGCCGCTTACTGAAGGGCATCGCAGTAGGATATGACCTGATACACAATCTATTGTCGGAGTCCGAAGTGGTCGAGATTCGTCAGGTGCTATCCTCCATATGTGAGCGATATTTCGCAGAGTATTTCGACACGCCAGATAAAAGGGGAGCCCTCTTCCATACCCACCATGCTACTGTGGAGTGGGCATCCTTCGGCGTTGCCGCCCTGGCACTGCTGGGTGAACAGTCAGAGGCTGAACGTTGGCTCGAAGTAACAGTAGAGAAGTTTGAGGACCATCTCTTGCCTCTGGGACTCTCGCCGGATGGTGCCCAGATCGAGGGAGCGACCTTCTGGGCATCTACTATGCAGTATCGCTTGTTCTTCATGGATGCATTGGAGCGCGTGACCGGTCAAGACCTGTTCACACCATTCCGGCAATATATGTGCGCGGATACCGCCCTGGCCGGAATCACAGGTGAGCACTGGCGGGCATTGGGACCCTCTCATTCCTCCTTTATGCTCCAGCCATCATATGGTCAACTAGACTATGCATCCCCGGTACTTCTGTACCTTGCTCATATGTACCAGATACCGGTCCTCCAACGACTCGCACTCTGGGACCAAACTCTTGGCCACATTCAGCAAACCAGGTATGTTTCCCCAAGCGGTGAGCAGATGCTGTTCGAGCTCGGCGGATACGCTTGCGTCTGGTTCGACCCGGACGTGCCCGTAGATCAAACTCCGGATAAACGCTCATGGCAGTTTCCCTCTGTGAACGAAGTTTATGCACGATCGTCCTGGGATCCAGGGGACCTGCTAATTGCCATGGGCGGCACGCAAGCGATCGCCCATGCCGGTGGTAGAACGGTACTCCGGGCAGACATCCTGGACGATGCACCCAAAGAAAATTCGCGCCCCGTATTGGTATCGGACGACGGCGAATCGGCGATACTTCGCCACGAGATCGTACACGCCGAAGTGGAAATGGTGCTGAAACGTCCCCGACTATGTGTTATCCATCGCAGGTCCGGAGAGGATTGGAACTGTACCTGTCAAGATCGACCACAGCCTGGGCCAAATTCTCTAGTTTGGGAGAATGGTGTATCTTTAGTAGTAACGCAGGGAGAACTGATGAATTTGCAGCATGATGGTTTCGTAGAGTCGTTAGTTGTCGGGAACGGCCTGCTTCAGTTAGATGATCCGGCTCCTGCAAAGGAGACCTGCTTTTCTATCCGGCCCAACATACAAGGCGAGATCACCGTCGAGATCAGAACCAATCCAACATGAACCCGCGCTGTTAGAGTAGGAGGGTACCTTACAAAGCCATGTTATACGAATCTCTAATCCGACCATTCTTATTTCGCCTGGATCCGGAATGGGCTCATCATTCAACACTTGCCGTTGCAGGACTGCTAGGAAAGGATCCGCCTGTCAGAGCCGCTATGCGCCGATTGCTGGCAACCCAGGATAGTCGTCTTGAACTGGAGGTAGGAGGCCTGCGATATCCCAATCCACTCGGGCTCGCGGGAGGGTTTGACAAGAATGGTATAGCGGTTCAAGGATTGGCGGCAGTGGGTTTTGGCTCTGTAGAGGTAGGTTCTATATCCGCGTTTCCGTCCGAAGGCAACGTCGTCAGACCTCGCCTTTTCAGGCTGCCCGCGGATGAGGCCATCGTCGTGTATTATGGAGTGCCCAATGATGGCTCTAAAGTAGTCGCGAAACGGTTGACGGGCCAATACATGCCCGTTCCCCTGGGCGTGAATCTCGTAGAAACAAATACGGGAAAACCGATAGAGGCTGAACACGTAATCCAAGAACTCATTACGGCGGCCGAACCTTTCCTTGAAGTGGCAGACTATTTCATGTTGAACCTGAACTGCCCGAACACCTCTGCCGGAAAGAGCCCTTTCGATGACCCCGAAAACCTTCGGCGTCTTCTCGAGGGCTATGCAGGCTATCGGAACATGCCTGCTACCTACGTGAAGGTGGTTCCATCGACGGATTCGGAACGTATTGATGGCACGCTCGCGGCCATTGCTCCGTTCGGTTTTGTAAAGGGTATTGCCTTTGGACTACCCACAGGAAAACCCTACAAAGGACTGAAAACACCAGAGCAGGAGTTGAACCAAATGCCCGGCACGCTCTGCGGCAAACCGGTCGGCAAACTGATAGACGAATCAATTCGTGCATGGTACGAGCGTCTCGACAAGAAAAGGCATGTGCTTGTGGGCATTGGTGGAATAACAAATGCCGCCGATGCGTACCGGAAAATCCGCCTGGGAGCATCGCTTCTGCAAATCTACACCGCGCTCATTTACCAAGGACCAGGGCTGGTAGGCCGTATAAACCATGGCCTATGCGATCTACTCGAGCGCGATGGATTGAAGCACATATCAGATGCCATCGGACTGGATTCCTGATACCGTAATAGGAACCTGACCTCGACGCGCTAACCAGACTCCGTTATTCATCAGGAAACCTCAAATGGTCGATCCATGGAAGGATCCAGATCCAGAAGCAATTGCATTTGCCACATTGGTACAGCAGGAGGGAGGGCGACTCGTCCATGATCTCGGTTGTGGATCGGGACGTCATGTCCGGGCCCTGTCGAAGATCGGGCTCTCCATTGTTGCATCTGATCTAACAACGGAAGAGGTGGCAAGCTGTAAACGCGAAACACCGTCCATCTATCCGGTGGTGGGTTCCATGCTCTCGTCGCCAATAGAATCTGACACGCTTGACGGCGTCCTCGCGGTTCACGTCATATATCACGCGTTGCCCGAGGATATTTCCCAGACCATAGCCGAGGTGTATCGGACTCTAAAGCCAAGTGGCTACTTCTACCTGACGCTCGCAAGCCACGAACATGGGAGCTACGGAGTCGGCGAGATGATAGGCAAACATACGTTCTTGCCACTATCTGGGATTATCCACCATTTCACTTCGCTGCGGGAGACCGAGTCGTTACTCGACAGATTCAATTTAGTCGATAGGCATACATCGCAAATAGACTATGTCACAAAATCCGAGGAAACAATCAGATGCACACACTGGCGGATTCTGGCGCAGAAGGGACAATAGAACGCTTAGGGCCGGATTCCGATGTACAGATCGCAATAAGTAGTGTTGTTCCCGCGGAACGGGAGATTCCCCCACCGATCTTCTTTTAACCCTTTAACCCAGGGCTTCCTCAATTCGTGAGCCAGGCGATGCCAGAGGAATGCCGCCCCCACATCAGAAGCTATTGTACGCTCTGCTTCCTCGTAAAATCCAAATCGAGTTTCAGGATCTAGCTCCACAACGCCACGATCAATCATCTCATCAAATCGCGTATTGGTCCAGTCATGCCGCGTGTACCCTTTCGGCTGTGATCGCCATACCACCCCCAACAAGCTTTGGGGATCAGGGTAGTCGTACCCGAATCCGCCCAGACTCAACGGTATTTCCCATTCATACATACTCTTGATGTACGCATTGCTCTGCGTATTCCGAATCGAGATAGTAACACCCAGCACCTCTCTCAGTTTCTGTTGAATCACCTGGGAAACCTGGCCGATGGGTGAACTGGGGGCAGAATCCGCTAGCCAGATATCGACGTTGGGAAATCCCCGCCCTCCTGGATATCCTGCCTCGGCTAACAGCATCTGGGCTCGGTCAGGATCGTAGGCCTGGAGATCTTTGTATTTATCTCCCACATAGCCAGGAAAGTGTGGAGGCAACATGGTATATGCGGGCAGAACAGATCCGCCCAATACCACATTTGCAATCGTCTCTTTATCGAGTGCATGGGCGAAGGCCTTCCTGACCCGTACGTCATCGAACGGAGGCTTTTGTGTACGGAAGAACAGGTATTCGGTACCAAAACCGTCGTAGGAGAAAAGTTCGTTCGAAAGTACCGGATCATTCCTGATGCGTTCCAGGTCCGCAGCCCCACTCACAGTGACCATGTCAACCTCATG
This sequence comes from Candidatus Latescibacterota bacterium, assembly GCA_018667995.1. Classification (GTDB taxonomy): domain Bacteria; phylum JAAXHH01; class JAAXHH01; order JAAXHH01; family JABIQT01; genus JABIQT01. The sequence continues at coordinate 10,584 of JABIQT010000978.1, read as the reverse complement.
GTTTTCATAAGGCAGCAGCCCCACCGGTCCCGATGCGCTCCCGGAACCTACCGGGCCGGTGAAAATACGCCGGATCTTCCTCAGATAAGCAGGGTTATTCCCATCGTAGTACAGATTGGGACCGAAGGTCATGTGATTTCCAGTCAACCACTCCTCGAGATGAAAGGCCGAGTTACTGACGAAGTTGCCCGCCTCGGTCCACTTTTCACCGTACTTTTCTACCTGTCGACGCGGCACCGGAGATGAAGTGGGAAACTGTGTCACAAAAGGTAGATAGGAACAGGGCCTTTCCGTTTCAATGACGAATGTAAGATCGTCCAGGGCCCTGATGCCCAATGTACCAGGATCGGAAGTTTCCCGTTGATTGTAAGCCTTGGCACCACGAATATCATAGTAAAAGAAAGCGTAGACGTTGCCGCTATCCGGGTCGAGCAATCGCCTGTACGTATACTCAAAATCATGAGCGGTCACCGGGGTGCCGTCGCTCCATTTGGCGCCGGGATGTAAATAGAAGGTCCAAGTCTTGCCGTCATCAGAACTCTCCCAACGGTCTGCGGCAGCGGGTATGAGTTCATTATTGTGATCAAGCATGCAGAGACGCTCAAAGATAAACTCGCTCTGGCCCGACTGGTAAACGGACTTGCTGATATCGAGCCCCGCTGGTTCGTATCCGAGGTACCTGAAGACCTGCTCCTCTGCTGGCGCGGCGTCTGGTGGGAGTGCCTTGGCGGCGGGCGAATCTGATGCACGCAAACCGCTCCTTGCGATATCAGTTTGATCATCCGACGTCGTGTCGCCGCAGGAGGGCAAAAGAAAAGCGACGAATACACTCAATATTAGGTGGAACGGTTTGCTGCTGTTTGGTGCCAATCCCATGTGTAGTTTCCCCGGGCAATAAAAGAATTGTTCTGGCTTTAGTCGGAACCTATCTTCACCAGCGTCGCTCTGAATATAGACGAACGTCTCGGTTCCGCCCAATACTCATTTGAATCACACCTGACACACGGGAATGCGCCACATGATAAACATCGGTTTTATTGGAGCTGGGTCGCTCGCAAATGCCATGCACTATCCAAGTGTCAACGCCATGGATGACGTGTGCATAAAGGCGATCTGTGATCTGAATGAGGAACGCCTTCAGAGCACGGCCGAGAGATTCCATGTGGCTCAGACCTACACGGACTATCACCGTATGTTGGACGAGGTGGAGCTGGATGCCGTTTATGTCATCATGCCGCCGGTATTTCTGAAGCCTATTGTTCTCGACTGTCTTGCTGCTCGAAAGCACGTATTCATGGAGAAGCCACCAGGTACCTCTGTAGCTGAAGCACTGGAAATGGCCCACGCAGCAGATCACCACAAATGCATTGCTATGTGTGCATTTAACAGACGCTTTTCACCAGTGGTTGTCGAAGCAAAGAAACTGGTGGATGCGCGGGGGCCAATTACGCAATGCATGGTGGAGTTTCATAAGTACCATATAGGCGATGCCAAGTGGGATTACTACAACGTGGGTATGTTCGAGACCGATGTGATTCATGTCGTCGACTTGTTAAGACATTTTGGTGGCGAGGTTACTGAAGTCGACTCCTATGTACAGACCTGGTATTCCGACCAGGAAAACGTGTTTAATGCATTAGTACGGTTCGAAGGCGGCGCAACAGGATTTCTGACGGCCAACCGGGCTTCCGGAACACGACATGAACGCTTTGAGCTGCACGGCAACGGTATCGGTGCCTATATTCGGGCGCCGCAGTCAGCAGAAGTCTATACAGAGAACAAAACGGAACCCACCTCACTAGAAGGCTCGGGTCTGGCGGGATCGGACCAGGCCTACATGACCTACGGATTCTATGGCGAAAGCCGTCATTTTATCGATTGTGTCAAGACAGGCGAACAGCCGCTCACGAACCTATTCGATGCGGCCAAGTCCAGAGAACTCGTTGATCGCATACTGGAAGGCGGCCGGCGCCCTTGAGTCGTAGTAGGCACGGACATGACCCGAAAGGTAAGAGAGTTGCCTGTCTGAAACTAGGTTGTACGGCTGTCTCGGTTCTGCTTGTTGTTATTGCGAATACGGCCAATGCGGCGGACTGGCGTTTCGCTCCTCGAAGTAGACTCTTCCAGCCCCTGCTCGCGGATCCCACCGAAACGCAATTTTCAATTCTCAAATACACCAACAACTCACGACTTGAGGGTACAATAGGAGGGTCTTGGGAGGCCTTCGATGCCAAACGAGCGAACGGCTCGACGGTACGGATCGGAATTCACGCCGGAGTGTTCACACTACTGCGAAAGACCGGGCCCACTTTTCCGCTCGAGATGACTGACTTCCTGTTCGGCCTGCACACTGATGTGCAGCAAGGCCACTTTTCCGGACGATTCGAGTTCGCCCACGTGAGTGCGCATCTGGCTGACGGATTCAGTGATCCCGTTCGGAGACCTTTCACCTACAGCCGCGAGTATTTCACGTTCTACGGGGCATATAGCTGGCACTGGCTCCGCGTCTACTCCAGTCTGCGACTATCAAATCACGCCATTCCTAACATCAAGCGTTGGCGTCTCCAGATCGGTAGCGAGGCGGTGACAAGATCACTTCTGGGTGAAAAAGCGAGGATGTACGCGGCATACGATTTACGCATTTTCAATGCCTTGGGTACCGTAACAAACTTGACCGCTCACCTGGGCATACTCTTTCATTCGCCGAGTGGCTCTGGTTTGCGAGCTGCTATTGTAGGGCATTCGGGTAGAAGTGAACACGGCCAATTCTTCGATGTAAGGGATCAGTATATAGGTTTGGGGCTGTTCCTCGATCTTTGATGAGTGACACCTCCGAGGCGGTTGGGATTTCAGTTGTCCTGCACGCATGCTTCTCGTTTATTCCTATAATATAGAGCTCTTCAATTGATAGCGCTTTTTGGAGCCACCAATTCTTGGTGCCTCTGTCTGGGTTCTGCTACCATCTCAAAGGGATATGATGGAAACATCTTTTTTGACCGACCTTGCCTGCGGCGGATGCCGGAAAACATACGCTGCGGACGTGCTGCATAACCTCTGTACAGAGTGCGGCAAACCGCTGCTCGCCAGATATGATTTGAAGGCCGCTGCGGCAACGATGACCCCCGATGCCATGGCAAGTCGGGCTTCGACCATGTGGCGTTATCGTGAGGTCTTGCCAGTACAGAATGAAGCAAACATCATTACGCTAGGCGAGGGTGGCACGCCGTTGGTACATGCCGAACGACTTGGGGAACGCCTGGGAGCCAAGAACCTATTTATCAAAGACGAGTCACTCAATCCCACAGGTTCATTTAAGGCACGCGGCTTATGTATGGCCGTATCCAGGGCAAAGGAGCTTGGCGCTAAGGCTCTTGCCATCCCTTCTGCTGGAAACGCGGCTGGGGCCATGGCCGCTTACGCCGCAAAGGCCGGGCTGCCTGCATATGTTTTCATGCCCAAAGACACACCGTCCGCCTTCATTACCGAATGTTACGGACATGGTGCTCACGTTGAGCTTGTAGATGGCCTTATCACCGATTGCGGGAAGATTGTCGAAGAACGAAAGGATGAGGAGGGCTGGTTTGATGTCTCCACGCTGAAGGAACCATACCGCGTGGAGGGCAAGAAAACCATGGGCTATGAACTTGTTGAGCAGTTTGGCCGGGAATTGCCGAACCTGATACTATATCCCGCTGGCGGCGGCACCGGGCTCATCGGAATGTGGAAAGCGTTCGCCGAAATGGGCGAGCTTGGGTGGGTGGGCAGAAAGCGTCCCCGGATGGTCGCGGTCCAAGCTGAAGGTTGCCAACCTATAGTTAGAGCCTTCGATCAAGGGCTCCCCAATGCACCGGAATGGGAAAATGCACATACACTGGCCTCCGGTCTCCGAGTACCGCGTGCCGTTGGTGACTTCCTAATGCTGGACGCTATTCGAAGGAGTAGGGGGTGTGCCGTGGCGGTTTCGGACGAGGATATGATCGACAATGTTCGTGAGATCGGATCGACCGAAGGTATCTTCGCAGCGCCGGAAGGTGGTGCTGTACTTGCTGCATTGAAACAACTCTTCAAAACAGGACTTGCAGACCCTTCAGAACGAATCGTCCTGTTTAACACCGGAAGTGGTCATAAATACGTCGACAACATGCAGGATCTGATCACTGGTCACGACACGCATCAAGGCACAAACTGAAAGGCCGTTCATGATTCGACTATCCAGAATAATCAGCGCCCTGGTTGTGAATTTCATTCTGCTACAACCCGTACAGGCGCAGCAGATGCTCATTTATATGGATCTGGCGCAGAGCGACCACCTCAAAGCATACGGTATTGCCTTTCAGGCGCTGGAAGAGGGACTCGGAGTCGAATGGCTCTTGAACTACCGTGGAGGATCGTTTGTTCTGCCTGCTACCCAGGAGTTTGTCCGCATGGCAAGAATTCGTGGTGTGGGGTTTACACCTGTCAGCGGGGGAGATCTCAGTCAGATCTATGCGGATATCGAACAGAACAACATGGAAAGAGTCACGTTGGAGAAACCGCCGAAAATTGCCGTGTATACCCCGTCCGAGACTCGGCCCTGGGACGATGCCGTGACAATGGCCCTCGAGTACGCTGAGGTGCCATACGAGAAATTGTGGGACGAAGAAGTTCTGACGGGCAAGCTCGATGACTACGACTGGCTGCATCTGCACCATGAGGATTTTACCGGGCAATACAGCAAATTCTACAGCTACCATCGCATGCCCTGGTATCAACAGGAACAGGCATCATCCGAAAATTTGGCTCAGCGCCTTGGTTTTCCGACGGTACCCGAGGAAAAGAAAGCTGTGGCACGGACCATAAGGAATTTTGTATCGCAGGGCGGGTTCTTATTCGCTATGTGTGCCGCCACAGAAACTCTCGAAATCGCCCTATCGGCTGAATTCACCGACATGGTGGCCCCCGAATACGACGGAACACCTTTCGACCTTGACAGCCAGGCCAAACTGGATTTCAACAAAACATTCGCCTTCGAGAATTTCACGCTTCAGATCAATCCATTCATCGGGTCCTTCTCGAATATAGACGTAAACCAGGTCAATGCAGGTAAGGTGCCAACGGGGCCATTTACGCTATTTGACTTCTCCGCCAAATATGATCCGGTCCCTACGATGCTTACCCAAAGCCACGTGAATTACGTCCCTGGTTTTTATGGCCTCTCTACGTCGTTCAATAAGCAGACAATTAAGAAGACGGTGGTGGTCTTGGCCGAAGAAGCAAATACGGAGCGTGCAAAATACATTCATGGTAATTTTGGCAAAGGCACATTTACCTTCTACGGGGGCCATGATCCGGAAGATGAAGAACACCTTGTGGGTGATCCACCGACAAATCTGGCCCTGTATAGGAACTCACCGGGTTACCGACTGATACTGAATAATATCCTCTTTCCCGCCGCCAAGAAGAAGGAACAGAAGACCTAAGAACGCCACCGTTCTGTCAAAAACAGCTTGATCTTTGAAGGTTGATCTGTTATTATATTCGTAACCCTGCACAGGTTCTCAAGCAAAGATTTTGAAGAACCTTTATTAGTCTTAAAGGGAATCATGCTCCGGGTGTTTATGACATGCCTCAAGTAGTGCGAGGACTTCAGACGCATTCGGGTGGACAACCATCGTCTACAATTATAAAATGGTTCTTATCAAGACTTTAGCTGGCTTGTGCAGGGTTTTTTTTATGCCCAAAACTACGACTCCCCGGGCAAATGGTTGCCTATAGGATGCGCTTCCCGAGCGCGGACATCACTAACTCAACAGCCAGTTCGGCCGTCGTATTTCCCGTATCTATTATCGGATTGATCTCCACCACTTCCAGCGAGCACAAGCTCCCGGAATCTGCAATACTCTCCATCAAGAGATGGGCCTCTCGATAACTCAAGCCGCCGCTGACAGGGGTACCCACTCCAGGTGCGAGATGGGGATCCAACGCGTCAACATCAAAACTTAGATGGGTACCTGTGGTCTTTCTGGTCGCGATATGAATCGCCTCCTGGATGACGGGCCACATGCCCCGCTCGTCAATATCCCTCATGGTAAACACGGTGACCCCCGATTGTCTTACGAGGTCCCTTTCCGTGTCGTCCACGCTTCTGATTCCGATGAGAACAGTGTCCTCCGGATGGATCTTGGGATTTACAGTGCCTATATCGGTTAGCATACTCGGCCCAGAACCCAATGACACGGCGAGAGGCATTCCGTGAATATTGCCACTGGGGGTCGTCTCCGGGGTATTCATATCCGCGTGTGCGTCCACCCAGATAAGCCCCATACGTTCACCGTGCTTTTGAAAATGGGACGCTGCTCCAGCAATGGTCCCAATAGCAACGCTATGATCTCCGCCGAGAATCAGAGGCATTTCACCCTCTGATAATGACCGCGTAACGTCAGCACTCAATCGTGTACATAGGTCTGCGATTTGATGAAGATAGCGGGCGTTCTCGTTTCCTGAGCCTTGAGTCTCCTGAATAGAGACTACTATATTTCCCGCATCGTATTGGGATCGGCCCAATTCCAGAAGCTGGCTGTTGATCCGTGCTATACGTAGTGCACTGGGGCCCATGTCAACCCCTCGACGACCCGCTCCCAGATCCTGTGGAGCGCCAATCACCCGAATAGGTTTCATACTGTCCTCTCTACTTTTGGGTCGGCTTGACAGCTAAGATGGCCGGCATATATTAATCCTGAATGCTTACTAATGTTTTCCTAACATCAATGAATTGCACTACATGTCCATTCTCAAAGACCTAACACTGGGCCAATATCTACCGGCCGACTCGGTTGTACACCACCTCGATCCCCGAACCAAACTCGGAAGTGCCCTGGCTCTGATGGCGGTACTTATGTTCGTTAAGAGCCTCATGGGATTCCTTCCCCTTTGCGTCGGGATAGTCGGCGTCATCGGTCTATCGGGAATATCATATTCCGTGGTTCTGAGGAACATACGCGCGTTTCGATGGCTCCTTCTACTAACGTTCTTTGCCCATTCGTTCCTGACTCCGGGCACGGAAATTACTGTCCGCGATACCATTATCCCATGGATCACCCACGAAGGTCTGAATCAAGGCGCTCTATTCACGGGTAGGCTGGCCTCAATAATGGTCATCGCAGCCATTTTGACACTGACCACGGCGCCCATTGAAGTTGCCGACGGCCTTGAATCGTTGCTGTCGCCATTCAAGCGAATCGGCGTACCTGCCCACGAATTGGCAATGATGATGGTGATTGCTTTGCGCTTCATCCCCACATTGGTTGACGAGGCAGATCGGCTGCAGAAGGCACAGATGGCTCGCGGGGCCGATTTCTCGGGAAACCCTTTCCGAAAGGCTAAAAAACTCACCGCGCTGCTGATCCCACTTATGCTCTCAGCATTTAGAAGAGCAGATGATCTCGCCGTAGCGATGGATGCCAGGTGTTACCGTGGTGGAACGGGCAGAACCCAGTATCGTGAACTAGCCTTCGAGCCCATGGATGGTCTTGCAGCCCTGGCACTTGTCTCCGTGATAACGGCCTGCTATCTCCTCATTTCGTAACACATACCGAACTTCTCGGCAATAAATAGCAAGACTTGGAATATGAAAAAACTAGCACTCACGATTGAGTATGATGGGACTGGCTTCGTAGGATGGCAGATGCAGCCCATAGGTAGAACGGTCCAGGACGATATCGAGAGAGCATTGAAAAGGATACTTCAACAGGATATCCGAATTACTGCTGCTGGAAGGACCGACACAGGGGTTCATGCAACCGGTCAGATTGCACACTTCACAACCTCTTCGCCCATGCCTCCCAAACGGATTCAGCGGGCTCTAAACGGAGTTCTTGGTTCTGACATTGTGATACGACACGTACAGCAGGTCGGGGAATCCTTCCACGCGAGGTTTGACGCGATAGCTCGGGCGTACCGTTATAGAATTCTGGAAAGGCCCAGTGCACTCAGGAGACGGTTCACCTGGTACGTCCCGTATACTCTAGATGTTGAATCAATACAGAAGGCTGGGGACGCCCTCACGGGAGATCACGACTTCACCTCGTTCTGCCAGGCTGCGGCAGCGCGTGAAGGCGCACGGTGTAATATCACCAAGCTACATTGGCACATGGAGGGCGACGAGCTGCTTCTCGATATTCAGGCAAACCGATTTCTGCACCACATGGTTCGCACCATAGTAGGTACATCTGTAGAGATCGGGAGAGGTCGGTGGAATAAAGTCAAAATGCGAGAGATCCTGGATGCGCGCGACCGCCGGTCAGCTGGGCCCAATGCCCCGGCGCAGGGGCTCTGCCTGGTACGCGTCAGTTATCCGGGTACCGCTGGCTTATTGAGTGAAACTCCGCCAGATTAGGTCCCATCTTCAAGCTTAGTATGTTCCTTCTTCACGCCTCTTCCTCGATGATGCTTCACAAAGTATTCGATATTATCGCATAGTTTATGCAGTGTGCCAACATCTCGGACTTCCAGGCGGAAGCTACGCCGAAACACGCGACGAATAGACCTCAGGAGTGTCTCCGGCGAAGGACGGGATACGTATCCGGTTAACCCCAACGTATCAGAGATACGAATGATGAGCCGTTCTACATCGTTTACTTCCGCCATTTTAAGTTGGACAGGTTTTGGGGGGGTGTGAGCGGCGTGGAATAGTTCATAGGCACAGACCATAACGGCCTGCGAGAGGTTCAGTGATGGGTGTACAATAGCTGCGGGAATTCGCACGAGCCGGTGGCACATCTCAAGCGCGCCGTTGGATAACCCGCGGTCTTCCCGCCCGAATAGAATGGCCACCTGTTGCTGTTGCATGTTTCCCAGAATCTCAGGCACCGTATCGCGAATGGACTTTATGGGGTTGAACCAGGGCTCCCGGCCGCGATTGGTCGTTCCTACAACGTATGAAATCCCCTCCAGCGCCGCCTCCACACTTTCAACTTCAATTGCACCGTCCAGTACGTCCTCGGCGCCATGGGCGAGCCAACGTGCTTCTGATACCGTCCGATATTCGGTCGGATTTACAAGTATCAGTCGTGAGAATCCCATGGTCTTAATGGCACGCGCAACAGATCCGATATTCCCCGGAATCTGCGGCTCGATGAGAATGATGGAGGTGTTTCCCAGGAATTCGGGTGTTTGAAAATCGGTGTCAATCGACATGATGGGTGGGGACTTATGCCCCTTCTTTCGCCTCGATTCGTGCCAATGTCTCTTTTAACTCTTCAATCTCGACTGACAACTGTCTCTCGCGACCGGATAGCGAAAAGATATAGACAAACAGACCTATCCAAATCAGCGTATACGCCGCAAATAAATACCAGAAGTTATCCATATTATCCTCTTAGTAGTCGACCCACAGTCCCGGTTATTCTCACGTCTTAGCGAACCGCTATGTCTAAGTTGTCTATACGCTCTTGCAGATCCCCAGCTTCGTCGCGCATGCGCTCAAGTGACATTCGGCGAGCCAGAAGATAGAAGTACAACATCGTAAACGATACGGCGGCGACTAGCATCGAAGTGAGCATCTCCCGCTCCATGCCGGCACCAAATCCTTCCGGTGTCATCGTTAACGATTCAGGATGGAGACCTCTCCACCACATGGTCGCGAAATGTATGAATGGAATGTCCAGCGTACCAAGGATTCCGAGTACGGCGAGAAACTGCTTCACCTGCGACATCTCTCCTCCGTACGCCCGAAGCATCAGATAGGCGACATAGATGAGCCACAGTATCATGGAAAAAGTCAGGCGCGGATCCCAAGTCCACCACGTACCCCAAACTGGCTTACCCCAGATTGGTCCAGTCACCATCACGAAGCAGCAGAAAACGAAACCAACCTCGGCGGATGCATGAGCAAGAATGTCCCACTTTCGTTCTCGTAACCATAGATATATTACACTCGCCAGTCCCACCATACAGAATGCGAGCTCTGCTATCCACGCTGTTGCCACGTGGAAATACATGATACGTTGAATATCCCCCATAACGCGCTCACGGGGGGCCCACACCAGTGCGAGATAGAGCGAAGCAATTACGCCTATCAGACATAGAATACCGAAAGGGCTGATACGGAAACCCGACCTGGCAGCCATCTTTCATTCCTCCAAAATGTATTCAAACAAGAGTAACGATGCGACGAAAAATACGATCATGAACGTGGCCAGAAGACTGATCCAGGAAGACAACTCGTCCCACTCTCCGCTCCGGAAAACGATGCCCGTTGTTTCCACTGCCGCAATGAGTATAGGGGAAGCCAGGGGAAATAGAAGAATCGGTAACATGACCTCCCGCATCCTCGAATTCACCGCCATGGCAGCAAACAAGGTACCTATTGAGGCAAATCCTACGGTCCCCAACGCAAATACAAGCAGTAACCCCGGGAGGTAGTCGAAGATCGGAATATTGAGAAATAGCGCGAACAGAGGAAGTGAGAGTAATTCGACAAGGCCGATTAACGTAAGATTCCCAAGCAGTTTTCCTAGATAAATGGCGCCTCTGTCCATAGGGGCCAGAAGCAGTCCGTCAAACGAACCCTCTTCCTTCTCAGGTACAAACGATCTGTTCACGCCG